>JASHTO010000448.1 GCA_030040515.1 Terriglobia bacterium | reverse complement strand
ATCGTGACTCGATGTGATCGATGCCGCTGGCGAGTGTGAAGAACCGTTCCAGGTGATAGGTAATGTCGCCCTCGATTTGTTCTGGAGGCATTCCCGAATAAAACGTGGCAACGATGACCACCGGAATGTTCATGGTAGGGAACATGTCCACAGGCATCCGCGCCACGCTGACACCCCCCAGGATGGCAAGCATCAGGCAAATTACTACGATAAAATATGGAGTTTTGATGGCGAATCGCGACATGGGATTCCTTACCCTTTGGGCGGTGAATCGGGGGATAGGTTCATCAGTTTGGGTTGAACCTTAGTGCCTGCCTTTAACCCGGCCCGCGATCCGACGATGACCGTATCACCCTCTTTCAGGTCGCCCGCCCGCACCTCGACCAGACGGGCGGTCTCAACTCCCAGGCGGATGGGAACAACCCGAATTGCCCCGGAGGATTGAACGGCGTAGACGGTGGCAGAATCTCCAGCGCCTTCCACTGCTTCCACAGGAACCGAAATCACGTTCCTGCGCTGATTGGTGATCAGATCGACTTCAGCATACATTCCCGGCACCAGCACCAAGTCCGGATTGGGAACGTCAACTTCCGTCTTCATGGTCCGAGTGGATTCGTCGACTTCGTCCGCAAAGCGCGCGACTTTGCCGGGAAACGTCCGGTTCAAGGCGGTTACCTTGACGTCGACCTGTTCACCGAGGTGAATCAGGGGGACGTCGGATTCCGGTACCGGCAGGTCCAGCCGAAGCAGGCCATTTTCAGAAAGTCTGACCACGGGCATTGCCTGGGTCTGTGACGAGGTGCCGGCTTGAATCAGCGATCCCGTGTTCGCATACCGCTTGGTGATAACTCCGGCGAAGGGTGCGGTGATCACTGCGTATTGAAATAGGGTTTTCAGTCTTGCCTGTTCGGCTTGCGCGACGCGAATGTGCTGCGCGGCAGCCGTGATCCGGGACTTGGCGGCAGAGACCTGAGCTTCGGCCACTAAATCGCGAGAGTTCGCTTCGTCTACTTCTTCCTGCGGCACCAACCCGGGCTCTCGTTTAGAGACATCCAGAATGCGCGAATACGACAGGTGAGCAATATCGCGGGCGGATTCGGCGCGGCGGAGCTCGTCCCTTGCGGTGGCTAATTCCGCGTCAGCCTCCTCAACGGCCGCGCCAGCCCGCGCCAGATCGTCCTGCATTTCCGGTATCTCCAGCGTGGCAAGGAGTTGCCCTTCATGAACACGATCGCCGATATCGACCTTGATCTCGCGAATGTAGCCGGAGACCTTGGCCATCACATCGATTTCCTGGAACGGTATAAATTCAGCCGTCAAGACCAGGCCATTGGAAAGATCCGCGCGGCCTACTTTGACGGCCGGAACGACCGGGACGTCCGCTGCGGGCCCCGAGGTTTCGGCCCCTCCGTTGCCGGCACAGGAAGTAATCGACGCAGCCAGGAAAAGGAGAACAGCGGTGACGAGAAATCGATCACGACGCACTACACTTCCATTGCATTCCTCTTGGCCGGAAACTTTCTTCATCCTGCCCTCCGTCCGCTCCTTTCGTTTTCCGCGCGCTGGCTGCATGCGGTTCATTTCAAAGCGCCCAGGGCGTAATCGAGCGCCGCCCTCCGTTCGAGATATTCATATTTGGCGGATGCTGCTGCGATCTCTGCCGCCGTTTGGCTCACCTGCGCTTGATTCAGTTCAACGATGCTGCCCAAAGCGCTGTCATAACGTGCCTGGGCCAGTCGCAGGGCCTCATTGGCCTCCGTGACCATGCGCGCGGTTACGTCCAGCCTCCGGAACGCATTGTTGGCGTCAAGCCATGCCACTTGCACGTCGCGGGCAACTTGAATTGACAAATCCTGCACGTCCTTCTGTGCAGATTGAGCGCGCGCTTCCGCCTCCGCGTGCCGCGCGGCGAACACCCCGCCGTTCAGGATGGGAATATTCACGTTGATTCCGGCCGCGCTGTAGGTTTCATGGAGCGGTTGCTCTCTTTCCGGCGCTACGCCCGCCACTCCCGCCATGGTGATGGTGGGGTTCCACAAGCGCTTTTCCGCTTGGGAGTAACGTTCCAGCGACTGGTAGTTCAGGCGCAAGGCTGCCAGATCCGGCCGTTCCTGCATCGCCTGGTTGATCAAAACATTCACATCAGGATTAAGCGGCTGCGGAAGGGGCTC
Organism: Terriglobia bacterium; assembly: GCA_030040515.1. Classification (GTDB taxonomy): domain Bacteria; phylum Acidobacteriota; class Terriglobia; order UBA7540; family UBA7540; genus Bog-366. Next base: position 14,199 of record JASHTO010000448.1, on the reverse strand, counting down.
ATCACTCAAGTTAAAGGCCTGATCGCGTTCATAGCCCATCGCCGCGGACAAGCGCGCGTGGCTGGCCCGTTCATCGTCCTCCGCCTGTACCAGTTCCAGTTCCGCCTGTGAAACGTTGACCTCCGCGAAGCTCACATCGAGAGTGGATCGAAGGGAACTTTGCGCGAACGCCTTCACCTGCCGAAGGGTCAAATTGAAAAGATCCAGATTGGCTTTCGCGACCCTCAGAACCTCACGCGCGGAAAGCGCCTGGTAATAAGCCGTGTTCACGTTCAGCAGCACCTGAGCGCGGGTGTTGACGACATCCTGGTTCTCAGCCTCGTGCCGAAGCTTCGCGCTCTTCACGAAACTGGAAGTGCGTCCGAAGTCGGTGAGCAGTTGCGACCCGGCTAGGCCGGAGGCCGCGCGACTATAGAGACTGGAGGTGGGGATGGCGCCCACCATCAGCGTGGTGTCATGCTCCGCTTCCACGCCCGTGAGGTTTGCAGAAAAGGTGGGGAGATAGGCCGAGTGAGCTTCCTTCACCTCCGCCTCACCGGCCTGCGCCAGAAATGCCGCGGAGGCAATGCGCGGGTGGTTGCGGATGGCAATTGCTTGCGCCTCCGCCAGCGTGACCGTGCCGGGCGTTTGCGCGCACACGATGCCGCATCCTGCTAGGATGGCAAGCAGCGTCCAGGGCAATACCTTCAAGTTCATCGCGCCGGCTCGCCCGGTTTGGCTTGAGATTTGTCGGCCATCACCGCTTTAACCACAATGGTATCCTGCATCTCAATCAGCCCATCCACCACCAGCCCTTCCAGCAGGGGCAGGATCGCGTTTACCCGCTCGGGAGATTCCACAAAATCGATTCGCACGGGCATGTGCGGGTCCGCGTCAATCCCGCTGCCGCGATGATGGAGGTGGTGATGCGACCCGAAGCCGGCCGCCGGGCGCAAGACGGTGGCGCCGGCCACGCCCCGCTCGTAGAGAATCTCCATGATTTCCCTACTCAGGAAATCCTTATGGGAAATAGTGTCTTCGTTCAGGTAGATGCAAACCTTTTTGGCGGGACCGGGCAGGAGCATACGTCATGTTTCCCCTCTGCGTGCATTTCGATTGTTGCTGAATGCCGATGAGAATCACCACTGAATAATTCCTGAAAATTATATGACGCGATTAGTCAGGAATACTTCAGAGTCTAGTGAACGCGATGAATTCTGAAGTTAACCCAAACAAATACGCCATAAAAATATCAGAGACACTTAAGATGCCCTGCCCGGACCCTCGTGCTAGAACCAAGATGTGGAACATCTTTGACTCCAATTGAAGACGGGCGAAGCATAGCTCAAGCAATGAGGTGGACGATGGGTTCATTCGAAGCAAAAAAGTTGGCGGGATGGGCTTTGGCGGCGATGATGGCGTTCGCCCCTGCCGCGAGCGCCAAAAACAAAGCGCCCAACAGCGACGCGGCTCAGCCGCAGGACAGCATTGAAGTGGTCGGCCATATTCCGCCGACGAATCATCCGGTCACAAACTTCGTCTCTACACAGCACTACAGCAGTTACTACCTGTATGCAGAGCACGAGTCGGGCCGGGAGATCACACTGATTGACGTAACCAGGACCAATCGGCCGCTGGTGCTGGCAGACGTGCCCTACAGCGGGCTCGGGAGTTCGGGGTCTCTCGTGGCAGTCGCGGGGACGGCAGCGCTGGTAAGCAGTGAGATGAGCGATCTGCCGCAGGCTCCTCCCCAAAGTTTGAAGATCATGGATTTCTCCGATCCGCAGCACCCCAAGGTTGCGCGGGAATTCACCGGCGTCACTGCGGTGGGCAGGGACAATCAACGCGGGCTGGTGTTCGTTGCCAATCCGGAGGGCATCTGGATCCTGCAACGGCACTTCGCCGAAGACCCGGACGTGGAAGCGGCATACGCCAAGCAGGTTTTGTACGATCATTGATGGGGAGATTTTTGGCAAGAGTCTAAGTGGAGGCTGTTGACAGCTCAATTTTAGCGGGCGGCAATTGGATGCGGAAGACGCTTCCCCCGTCCGCGCCGCCTTCAACTCGCACGGTCCCGCCGTGGGCGCGCACGACCCATTGCACGATTGCTAATCCCAGGCCCGCGCCCCCGGACTCCCAGGCTCGCGCCTGGTCAATTCGATAAAACCGGTCGAAAACCTTTTCACGATGCTCGGGAGGAATTCCGGGGCCACTGTCCTTCACAGCGGCAATCACCGATCCTTGCGGGTCGATGCTCACGGAGATGCAGATAGTCCCGCCGACGGGCGAATACTTGATGGCGTTGTGAATCAAGTTCAGGAATGCCTGGCGAAGGAAGAGGCCATCTCCGACGACCCGGGCAGTGTTGTCGCCCTGCAAGATAAGGCGCTGCTGTTTCTCCTCCATCAGCGGTTCAAGCAATCCCGCCGCATCGCGCAATAGCCCCATTACCGGAATTATGTTGGACTGAAGCGGAATCTGGCCGGCGTCGGCGCGAGACAGGGTCAAAAGGCTCTCGACCAGCCGTGTCAGGCGGTTGGTTTCTTCCAGCATGCTGCCGATGACGTCGCGATACTCCTCGCCGGTTCTTCCCCTCTGAAGAGCAACCTCCCCCACACTGCGAAGGGAGGCCAGAGGCGTGCGAAACTCGTGGGCGGCGTCTGCGGTGAAACGGCGCAGTTGCTCAAAGGATTGCTCCAAACGTGCCAGCATCTCGTTAAAGACCTGCGCGAGGTGCCCCAGTTCATCATCACTCTCAACGGCCAATCGCGTGCTCAGCCGCTCCAGGCTGATTTGGCCGGCGCGCCGCGCCATATCCGTGACCGGAGCGAGTGCCCGGCGGGCCAGCAGATAACCGAAAAATCCCGCGGCGCCAAGCGCCACCGGCAATCCCAGCAACATGACCGTCAGGAGATTTTTGAAACTATCCCAGATTTCACGCTCGCTGTAGGCAAGGCGGATCAGCAACGGTCGCCCATTCAGCACGTGATAGCGGCTGACCAGCCGGACGGGAGTTCCGTCCTCAAGTCGCGCGAACCTTTCGGAGTACCCGCCGCGGCCTTCGCCCGGAAGGGGCTGCCCTCCAAGGGATTGGCTGCCTAACTTTTCATTCCTGTAGAGCACATGTCCGTCCGGCGAAAGAACTTCCAGCAGCCGCTCTTCCACCAGGCGCGATTGCGGGTGGTTATGGTAGTCCTCGCGAAGCTTGACATTCCCCTGGGGGCTGATTTCGAGCAGCCCCTCGACCGTTTCGATGTCTTCGATGGCATGCTGGCCCAATTGCCGCTGCAATTGCCAAAGCACCAGGGTAGAAACCCCAAGGCTGTAAATCAGCAGTGTGCCGCCCAGCACGGAGACGTACCAGAGCGTCATGCGCATCCGGATGTGTTTCGGCTCGAACCGCAATTTCATCAGGTCTCCGCACGAAGGGTGAACCCCACTCCCCGGACCGTCTGGAGGAGTTTGACCTCGAATTGCTGGTCGATCTTCCGGCGTAACCGGGCGATGTGAACGTCAATGACGTTATCGAGGGGAGTGTGGCGGGAAACTTCCTTCCAGACGTCCCGGCTGAGCATTTCACGGGAAACGACCTTGCCCTGGTTTTGAAGAAGATATTTAAGTATCTCGAATTCTCTGGCCGTCAGATCCAGAGGCTTGCCAGAGCGCGTAACCACATGCCGCACCACGTCCATTTCCAGATCACTGATCGCCAATCGCGCCCCCAGGTCGGGCGCCCCACGCCGCAAGAGAGCGCGGATTCGGGCCACCAGTTCGTTGTAGGCGAAGGGCTTTACCAGATAGTCGTCGGCGCCGGTATCGAGGCCACGCACGCGGTCTTCCGTAGTATCCCGCGCGGTCAGCATGAGGACGGGCGTGCGGATTCCGCTGTCGCGCATGGTCTTGAGGATTTCCAGTCCGCTGCGGCCCGGAAGCATCACATCAAGTATAATGATGTCAAAGGGTTCGGTGTGGACTTGGTAAAAACCCTCTTCACCACTGCGGGCTACGCGCACAGTGTAACCTTCCGCGCTCAAGCCTTCACGAAGAGCCCCGGCCAATTTCTGCTCGTCTTCTATCAAAAGGATTTGCACGAGCCCCACGCCCTCATTACATGCATTCTGAGTTTCAGATATAAGCCCAGATGGCAAATTTTCACACTGAAGAATTCATGAAGGGTTTATGACTTTTTCGTCAGGCCCCGTTTAGTCAGATGCTTGTTGCCCGAAATTCGTAGCCTTCACCCGGCTCTCACCTTCTGCCGGCCATGCTCTTTGGTGAGCTGCCCCTCGCTGGCTGGTCTGAATCATAATACTGAGGATTTCGCGGCAACCCGGACGGTAACGTGGGCAACTTGCCCGCTGTGGCATAAGTTTCCAGCCCATGCGCACGGCTAAGATGGCGGCACCACCGCAGGCAGGACGCCCGCGCTACGAAGATAGTGTTCAAATCAGCCCTGCGGCATCGTCCCCACGGCGGGTTTCGGATGCCAGAATCCCACGCAAAATTCTCGACTGCAACCAAAACCAAATCATCGCCTCCCCCGTCTAAAGCCATGAGTAGACAATCTATCACCTGCGTGGTAGGTTATCTGCCACTATAGGTAAACAACCAGCTTCGAACCGGATTGAACTTGTATACGGCTCGCTTGGCATGCTGATTTTGCGCACTCTGCTCTGGGGACCGACCCACGGGCAGGGCATCGCAAAATCGATTGAGCGCATGTCGGAGGACACGCTGAAGGTGGAGCACGGCTCGCTCTATCCGGCGCTCCAGCGGCTTCAGCAAGAGGGCTGGATCGTGGGCGAATGGGGCGTTTCCAAGAACAAACAGCGGGCCAAGTATTACCGACTTACCGCCGCGGGGCGACGGCAACTGATAGCGGAAACCTCCCGATGGGAACGCTTTGTGCGCGCCGTCACCGGGGTTCTGCGGCCGGCGAATTAGAACTGTGGCGAGCGCTGGGCGGTTCGTCATAAGTGATGCGGGTGCCTGCTGCCGGCACTTGAGTTTAAAGCATGAGCTTTCGGTAACGACTCTCGAAACTCGTCGCGGTGTTCAGGCGGCGGAAGCCGGCGGACGATCTGGCCGAAGAAATCCGCTCACACCTGGAAATGGAAGAGCAGGAGAATCGGGAACGCGGGATGACGGCGGACGAGGCGCACTATGCCGCGCTGCGGCGGTTTGGTAATGTGACTTTGGCCCAGGAGAAAAGCCGCGAAATGTGGCGATGGACTTCCCTGGAAACCTTCGCTCAGGACATTCGCTACGGCCTTCGCCAGCTTCGTCACAGCCCTGATTTCCCAAAGGCCGAAGGACTTCCACACAGTCTCGGACCGGCTAACGTTTCACCAGCGCGCCGTCGCACGCCTTCGCACCTTGCCCGACGTTGAGCAGGTGGCGCTGATCGACACATTACCACTCGAGCCCGGACGAGATGTGCTCTTCACCGTAGAAGGAGGCGCGGCCGCCCCACAGGCGAATGTGCTCGATGCGGATTTTCGAGCGGTTACGCCGGAGTTCTTTGCGACGATGCGCATCCCGCTTCGTCGCGGCCGCAGATTTTCAACTTCGGATAGCGCCGAGAATGAGGCCGTGGCCGTCATCAATCAGGCTATGGCCCGCAGGTTTTTCCCTCACGAAGACCCCATGGGCCAGCGCATCTGGATTGGCAAGCCCATGGGGCCGGAATGGACGGAGCCCACGCCGCGCGAAATCGTGGGTGTGGTGGAGGACATTCATGGCGAAAGCTTGGCGGGCGCACCTGTCCCCACCATCTATGTTCCCTATGCGCAGAGGCCCATCGTTCGGGCTTATTTCATAATTCGCACGCGTCAAAATCCGCGGGCGGCTCTGCCGGAGATTCGCAAGGCGATGCAGGAAGTTGACCCGGACCTGCCGCTCGCAGAATTGAAAACCATGAAGGAAGTCATCTCGGCTTCGCTTATCGATTGGCGATTTCGTTCCATTCTGCTGGCGGCGTTTGGAGCCGTCGCCGTAGCCATCGCCGCGATTAGAATTTACGGTGTCATGTCGTATTCCGTGGCGCAGCGAACTCATGAAATCGGAATGCGCATGGCGCTCGGAGCATGTCGCCGGGACGTCCTGAGGATGGTTGTGGGACAGGGCGTGAAATTGACTCTCGCGGGAGTTGCGATAGGCCTTGCCGGGGCTGCGGCGCTTACCCGATTGCTCGCCGGCCTGCTGTTCGGCGTGTAACCCGGTGACCCTCTGACGCATTTGGCCGTTTCTGTGATATTGGCGGCAGTTGCCCTCGCGGCCTGTTACCTTCCCGCCCGGCGCGCCACGAAGGTTGATCCCCTCGTGGCGCTTCGTCATGACTGACCATTTCATAAGTCACATTGTGAAAATCCCTTTACAATCCTTGACAGCAAAGTTCCTTATGTCTATAATTTAAGGCGATTTAGTCATAGGGCAGCGCAACTTTTCGGTGACACTGGGGGTTTATTGAGGGCGGAATTCAGGATGGAGGAGTGATGGCAGGATCGGGACACAAACTCCCCGATGAGTCAACGCGCGTCTCCTTTTTGATCGAGAACCGCCTCGTTCGGCAGACCCTTGTTCGGCTGTTTCGGAAGCGGCCGGACATGTGCGTAGTTGGCCAAGGTTGCGCGGGCGGTGCCTCCCAGGTTCTCGATTCCCAGTGTGACATCCTGGTTCTGGATGATCTCCAACTCCTCGAAAAGCTGAGCGCACGCTTCAAGGAAGCGCAGGAAGCCAATTGCGCCATTGGAACCGTGCTGATCGGCATGGAAGAGAATGAGGAGCAATTCTTCCAGGCAGTGCGGCTGGGGGTCTCCGGTTATCTGTTGAATGATGCCTCCGCCAATGAGGTGGTGCAGGCCGTGCGCGCCGCCTCCCGAGGCGAGGCGACTTGCCCACCGCGCCTCTGCCTGGCGCTTTTCCGGGTGATGGCACGCGTCGCCAAGGAAACTCCCGTCCACGTCCGCCGCCGACCCCTGCCCGGCCTCACCATCCGCCAGCAGCAGTTGATTTCCCTGGTCGCCAAGGGCCTGACCAACAAGGAAATCGCCTCTCTCCTGAACCTCTCCGAATTCACCATCAAGAACCACATGCACCGCATCATGAAGCAGGTGGAAGCGGTGAGCCGCCACGACGCCGTCGCCGCCGCCCGTGCTTCCGGATACACAGCAATCGTTTAGTCCCGCCAACGCCGTCCGCGATGTGAACCGCAAGGCTCCGCCGGTGCTTTCCCCCACTATGGAGTAATCATCCTCCGGCTTTGCCGGAGGATGATTATTGATAACATTGGCGGAACAATTGGGCCGGACTGTTCAGGATCAGACTGGGATAACGGGCAGCTATGATTTCAACCTTCAGTGGATGCCCGACCCCAGTCCGAATCTCGATCTTCACGGCTCTTCAGGAACAACTCGGGTTGAAGCTGGAATCCACTAAAGGTCCGGTCGAAATCATTAACGTCGATAGCATCGAGAGGCCGTCGGAGAACTGGCAATTAGAAAGTTCTCCTCAAGCCAAAAGACCCCACTACCCAGGAATCGGTAGTGGGTCAGTTTGAATTCCGTAGGGGCAGGGCTTGTCCCTGCCCCTCACTCCAGGGCACCCGCAAGGGGTGCCCCTACTTCGGTATTTCAAACTGACCCACCACTGAGAAGTTGTTCCTTTTAGTTCCCGTGCTGCTGATCTTCTGCGCCTGCAAGTTATTAAGAATGGTGCCGCGGGACGGAGTTGAACCGCCGACGCCAGCCTTTTCAGGGCTGCGCTCTACCACCTGAGCTACCGCGGCACGTGTGGGTTGTTGCCAGCCGGCCCGAGTCAATCTCCACCGCGGGGTCGAGCGGGGCCCAGCCGTGCGACTCAAGTCCGTTTCAACATTCTCAGATGGAATCCGCTGGTTGTCAAGAATTGCGCGGGTGCATTCAGCCATGCGTGATCATGGCCAGGCGGGAAGATAGAAAACGCTGGTAATCGAATTGACGGCGTTCGATGTAGAATGCTTTCCGTGTTGCGAAGCGTTGTCCATGCCGCGCTGTGTGGAGCACTTCTTTTTTGTTCCGCTCACCCTTCAGCCGGCCAGGAGGTCCACGACCACCCTGTCCCGGAGAAATTGGGAACCGTGTCGTTTCCCACCACCTGCGCGGCTGCCGTGCAGGTGGAATTTAACCGGGCAGTCGCCCTTCTGCACTCGTTTGCCTATTCCGCTGCCGAGGCTTCATTTCAGGGTGTTGCGGCGCGCGACCCGCATTGCGCCATGGCGCATTGGGGCATCGCTATGACGCACTTTCACGAGCTTTGGGACCCGGCGCTCCCGCCCGCTGGGTTCAGCCTGGGCCAGCGGGAGATCCGCCGGGCGCAGGAAATTGGCGCCGCGTCATCTCGCGAGGGTGGCTTCATTCAGGCCCTGGCACTGGTCTACGACGACGCCGTTCCATACCCGACCCGGATTGTGAACTATGAAGCCGCAATGCAGAAGCTGGCGGCAGCAAACCACGACGACACGGAAGCCCAGGTGTTCTATGCCTTGGCGCTGCTCGCCGCGGCGTCACCGCTTGACAAAACGCACTCGAACCAGAAACGCGCCGCAGACATTCTGGAACCGCTCTTCCGCCCATATCCGGAACACCCCGGGATCCCGCATTATCTGATCCACGCTTGTGACAACACAGAGATGGCCGGCAGGGGACTTGCCGCTGCCCGCGCATATGCCGAAATTGCCCCTTCCGCTCCCCACGCACTGCACATGCCTTCGCATATCTTCACGCGCCTGGGCATGTGGGATGATTCCATTGCCTCGAACCGGGCGGCGAGAGTTGCGGCGCATGAACAGGGAGACATGGGCGAAGAGTTGCACGCCATGGATTACCTGGTCTATGCCTATTTGCAGGAGGGCCGCGACAGAGAAGCCGCTGAAGTTATTCAACAGCTCGGACAGATGCGCGAGCAGAGCCATGGTAATTTCAAAGAAGGGTATGCATCAACGGCGATGCCCGTTCGCTATGCGGTTGAGCGGGGCCAGTGGACCGAAGCCGCGCGGATCGAGCCTCCGCAAGATGCGCCGCCACAGGTCGTGGCCATCGCGGTTTGGGCCAGGGCATTAGGTTTGGCAAGGAGTGGGAGCTCCGCCGAGGCGCCACCCGAAATTGCCAGGTTGCATGAGCTCGAGCGGCAACTCCGCACCGCCGGCAATGAATACTGGGCTCAACAAGTGCGGATTCAGTCCTTGGAAGCCGAAGCATGGCTGGCGCAGGTGGAAGGGAAGCCGGACGACGCGCAGCGCCTGTTGCGCGGCGCGGCGGACGACGAGGACGCAATGGAAAAGCTGCCCGTAACCCCCGGCCCCATCATCCCGGCGCGGGAACAGCTCGGAGACTTGCTGCTCGAGCAGCATCAGCCCGCACAGGCCACCAGGGAATTTCAGGCCGCACTGGCAGGCGCGCCCAAGCGACGCGGCTCGCTCGAAGGACTGGTGTGTGCCACTCGCCGGGGTCAATGTCGATGAATTCTCCCCCGAAGCCATCGACCGCTGGCAAAACAGCTCGCCCTGCCGCGAGCCTCGACCCCTTTTGAAACTGAACTCGAATCGCTCTGCGCCCTGCCACAGGTGATTTCACAACCCCCAGTCCTCCGGCGGGAACTCGATGCCCCAGAAGCGGCGGGCGTCAACCCATTCGATGCCGATCATTCCCGCCTCGGCAGTTCCCGCCTTACCGATCCAAACTACCTGGAACTGCCCCACGTGGTCGCGATCGAGAGTATGGACCGAAAGGACCTGGCCCATGATGAACGGGTAGGAAGTCTTCAGCGCCGCCCCGAATTTGCTGATGCTGATGGTCTCCGTCTCTTCACTGAAGATATTCCCCTGCGTATTGATGGCGCGAATTTTCACGCGGCACCGGAACTGCAGCCGCGAGGACCGCCGGCGATTTACAGGGGGCGGGGTAATGCCCATGTGAGTCCTCCGTACGTCGTTGATTGGTTCGTTGGCTGCTGCTGTATCTTTGCACTGGCACCTATCATCCACGCGCGGTGCGAAAACAGCTTTAGAATTGCGCGCCGTTGCGCTTCAATAGGGTACTTTAACTCTGTCATTAATTCACACGGCTTAGCGCAAAGACTGATCCACTTCCTGAAGCCATTCCGGCCGCTTCAAGACCTCGCGAGGGCGAGCGCCGTCGGGCGACCCCACAATGCCGTCTTTTTCCATCATATCGATCAGGCGCGCTGCCCGTCCATAACCGAGGCGGAGGCGGCGTTGCAGCAGGGAAGTGGAGGCTTTGCCCGACTCCACGACGATGCGCACGGCGTCCTCGTAAACGGAATCGAGTTCGGCGGCCTCTTCCTCATCCATCGGTGAATCATCCTGCTCCTTATCGCGAATGGGCTCGAGGAATTCCTCATTATATTGCGGCTGCGACTGGGCTTTGCACCACTCCACCACTTTCTGGATTTCACCCTCGGTGATCAGCGCTCCGTGCAGGCGGACAAGCCGCGAGCTGGCGGGCGGAAGGAAGAGCATGTCACCGCGCCCGAGCAACGCTTCCGCGCCGTTCGAATCCAGAATGGTGCGCGAATCCACCTTGGAGGCAACGCGGAAGGAAATCCGCGACGGCATGTTGGCCTTGATCAAACCTGTGATGACGTCCACGGAAGGTCGCTGCGTGGCCAGCACCAGGTGGATGCCCACGGCGCGTGCCATTTGCGCCAGACGCGTGATGGATTCCTCCACGCCCTGCGGCTCGACCATCATCAAATCGGCGAGCTCGTCAATCACGATCACGATGTAGGGCAGCGGGCGCTCGCGCTGGCCGTTGTTGTCAAAAAGATTCAGGGTGGACTCCGGCTCGAACAATTTGTTGTACTGGTCGATATTGCGCACGCCGTGTTCGGCCAGTTTCCGCAGGCGATCGTCCATTTCCATCACCGCGCGGCGCAGGGCATTCGCCGCCTTCTTGGGTTCGGTGACGATGGGCGTCAGCAGGTGCGGGACGCCGTCATAGAGATTCAGTTCCAGCCGTTTCGGGTCAATCAGGATCAGCTTCACCTCATCGGGCGTGGATTTCATGAGGATGGAAACCACCAGGGAGTTGATGGCCACGCTCTTGCCGGAGCCCGTCGAGCCGGCAATCAGCAGGTGGGGCATCTGCGTCATGTCGCCAATGCGAATCTTGCCGGTGACGTCTTTTCCCAGGCCGAGGCTCAGGCGGGAGTGCGCGGCCATGAACTCGTTCGATTCGATCAGCTCGCGAAGATGAATGATCTCGCGGTGCAGGTTGGGCACCTCGATGCCTACGGTGGATTTTCCGGGGATGCGGTCAATCAGAATCGACTCCGCCTTCATGGCGAGGCAGAGATCGTCCACCAGGTTGGTAATGCGGCTGTACTTGATTCCGGCCTCGGGCTTGTATTCATAGGTGGTCACCACGGGGCCGGGGTGAATCTGCGTGACGGTGCCCGTGACGCCGAATTCCAGAAACTTGGCGGTCAGCCGGGCGGCGCGTTCTTTCAATTCCTCTTCGTCAATCCCCTCTGAGTCCTCAGCAGGGCGTAACAGTGTGGGGCTGGGAAGCTTGTACCCGCGTCCGGACTTGCCCACAATTTTCGGCGATGGGCTGCTGGAGGCGGAAGGGTGGGGTGTCCGCACCACAGGCGGCGGTGCGGGCTTCTCCGGCTCTTCCGCAATCAGGGGTTTCGCCGCGGGCGTGCCTTCCGGGCCGCCGGCGGGAGTAACGGCGAGGGGTTGCACCGAGATGACCGGACGGGGCGTAATTTTTTGGATTTGCAAGGCGGGTTTGCCCATCACGCGCTGCCGCTCCATCAGTTGGCGTTGGCGCAGAGCGGCCTTGGCGGCGCGCGCCTGTTGCCAGCTCTTCCATCGAGCCCTGAGCGGCGTCATCACGCAGGTCGATTTGGTTTGAATGAACTCCGTCGCCCATGCGAAGGAGAAGCGCGTGACCAGGAACAATGACGCAAAGAAGACAGTGAGAGCCACAATGCTGGCGCCTAATTTGTTGAAGACGTGGATCAACACTGCAGCCGCCAAATACCCCAGCAAACCGCCGCCGCGAATCACTCCGCGCAGGGCCGGAGTGTAGGGAAAGAGTTCCAGGAGTGCACCCAGCGAAACGATCAGCAATGCCGCGCCTGCCAATTTGGTGCGCGGCGCCTCGAAGGGCCTTACCAACAGCCAACGAACGCCCACCGCCAGCAGGGCAAAGGGTAGAAGGAATGCGACCCAGCCAAAAATCTGAAACAACACGTCTGCGACATATGCGCCGGCGGGGCCGATCCAGTTGTGCGGCAAAGTACCCATCGCCACCGCAGTGTTCAACGAGGGATCTTCGGGCCGGTAAGACGCCAGGCTGAGGAGAATCAGCAGGCCCGCCGTTCCGGTGAGCAGGCCCATAAATTCCAAAAGGCGACGCGGGTCAAGCAGTGGTGTTTTTGCGGTTTTGGGATTTGCTTCTTTGGTCTTCGAGGAAGACGCCGGTGACGGGCTACCCATCGGTTGCCTCACTTTTCGAGCCGGCGCTTGGATTGCAGGTCGGTTTTCTCTGTCGAGTGGTGTCAGGTGATGCTCGGCGTTGACATCCCTCAACAAAATGCTAAGACCTGTCGGTCAGTGACGCGATCCCCGTCCAAGGACGCATCATAACACGCCCGGCGAGAGCGGTAAACCATTTTCTGCGCCCATCTTCACCGCCCATTTTCTGAGAATGGCCGCTATGATGAAATCGCCAAGCCGCGGGTGTTTCGGTCTACCAGCCGCGCAGGTAAAGGAGTTCGATGCCGGCCGCGGCCAGCAGGCAATAGATGCCGAACACGTACCAACGGCCCTGTTCGAGCCAGCGGGAGAGCCACGCCAGGGCAAAAAGGCCGGCAGTACAGGCAAAGACAAATCCGAAAAAGCTCGTAAGAATCGCCATGCCCAGAAAGGTATCGTCGCCCCCATGAAGCCAGGCATGGTGCAAGCGGAAAACTTCGCGCGCAATGGCCAGCGGCGTGATGGCTACCGCCATTGCGAAGCTGAAGGACTCAACGGGCAATCGGTTGCCCCTCGCCAGAAGTCCGGTGGAAATCGTCGAACCTGAGCGCGAAAACCCGCGGAAAGGAATGGCGAAGCCCTGAATAATTCCCATCAAGATCGCCTGGAGCCAGGACACGCTCTTCTCCTCCTGGTTCGCCTTGGTCGCGGGGTGACGCGCCTCGTGCAGTCCTGCATAGATAATCAGCAATCCGACGGCGGCCAGTGCGGGAGCAATCCAATTGAGCTTGTTGAAGAGGTCTTCGATCTCCGCCGGTCGAGTGCCTCCGCCCAGGACGTGCACGACGAGCAGGTTCAATGGGTATCCCACTACGCCGCTCAGCAAACAGCCTACAAAGACCAGGCAGACGAATCGAAAAAACGCCTCCTTCGAGGAAAAGAATGTGGCCTTCCACTGCCGCCAGAAATAGACGATTACCGCGAGCATCGTTCCCGTGTGCAGCATCACCAGCAACAAGGCGTTGGCGGGTGTGGACATGTCCTGATGGAGCAATTTGGCGGCTACAATGACGTGCGCCGAACTCGAAACCGGAAGCAACTCCGTCACGCCTTGCACGATGGCGAGGATTATGGCTTGGTAAATAGGCATAACGCTCCTGACCTGAGGGTTTGCGTTTTGAGTCTACGAGTCATGTAGATGTTTGGTCCCACAGGATGCGGTTTCTGGACTTACGGTCTTTGTGTGGCGAAATCACGGAGGACAATTACTCGGATTTCTCCGATCCTCCGCCATTGCTCGTCGTTAGTCACAACCAGATCTGCGTGATGTTCGAGTGCCGAAGCGACTTGCAATGCGTCAGGCGTTCTTAGCCAAGGGTGGTCTGCCCGCAACTGAGCTGCTCGTTCACTGGTTTCCCAGGTAATGGGGTGCACCAAAATACCCACAGCTTGCATTAATGTACTTCTGTACCGCACCGCAAGGTCTCTTCTGCCCTCGCGCAGTGGTTTGGCCAAGACCTCCACGAGCGAAAGAACGCTGGTTATGCCACTGGCAAGGCCATGGTCGATGGCCTCAAAGAGCTCTGTCGTTGCCTGCCCATATTTGGAATGCTGTTCAACGTAGTAAATGATCGGCGCGCTATCGAAGAAAACCAATTTGCCTTGTATTGTTTCGGTCAGCGTCGCCACAAATCACGTTCCGCGTCAACGTACTCCTGCGCGTCAATGTCCTTCCAAAT
>JASHTO010000447.1 GCA_030040515.1 Terriglobia bacterium | reverse complement strand
AGGTAGTGGATTCCATTCGCGCCGGCGAAAGCCCTTCACGCATCTGGTATGACTGGCAGGAAAGCCTGGAAAATTTCAAGAAAATCCGCGAAAAATATCTTCTTTATCCGTGACCACGCGCTCCTTCTGTGTTCTCCGCAGGAATCAGCTACAAATTCTTTCCCGGCGTGGTAAGCACCAGCTTGCCGTGCTTCACGCCGCGCAGGCTCAGGATGCGGTCAGCGAGATGACGGACGTCGGCGCTTCGCCCGCGCATGATAATGACTTCAAGACAATTGTGGTGATCCAGGTGAACGTGCGTGGCGGCCAGCACCTTGTGCTCGGCGTGGTGCTGGGCTTCAATCAATCGCTCGGAGAGTTTCGGCCGGTGGTGGTCATAGACCATCGTCAAAGTCCCCACCACCATGCGGTTTTCCTCCACGTCTTCCGTCACGACAAAATCCCTCACCAGGTCGCGAATCGCCTCCGAGCGATTCTTGTAACCCTTCTTGTGAATGGCGCAGTCGAACCGCTCCAACAGATCGCTTTCGAGAGAAATTCCGGTTCTCACCAAGTGAGCCATGCCTCTTCCTCCCTGCCGTGGGACGTTGATTGAGGGACTAAAAACCTTCGACGACCAAGGATACTTCGTTTGCGCCCATATCGGAAGCATCATCGCATGGCGGTCGAGCATGATAAATCGGGCGTATACTCTTGTGCGGCCTGAAGACGGATGTGATCGGGGGGAAATGCGAAGATGCCAAATTTCATGTTCCATCGTTGCGTGCGGCGTGTGAAGTTCCCGCGTCGCCAGACACGCACGGTTTCACATCCCTCGATCACGGTTGCGGCCGTCCTTTTGCTGGCCGCCTTTCTTTTTTCCGCGCGTCCAGCGCGGTGCGTGACGTGGTCCACGCTCTTCACCGCTCAGGATGTGCGCGACCACCTTTCGACCGAGCAGGGGCGGCAGGAAGCGCTGGAATTCTGCCGCAAAATGGGCATCACCAAGGTCTACATTGAAACTTTTCGTGGCGGCTACCAGGCCGACGAGGCCACGCTCAAGGCGGCGCGCGATTTCTTTCGCCAGGCCGGTCTGGAAGTTTCCGGCTGCGTCACCACCGTGAATGTCGGCAAGCCTTCAAGCGGCGGCCCGCATTGGGTCTGCTACACGAATCTTCCCACGCAGGAACGCCTGGAGGACATTTTCCGCTTCACCGCGGCGCTGTTTGACGAAATCATGATCGACGATTTCTTCTGCACGGATTGCCAGTGCTCGGAATGCTCGGCGGCGAAAGGTTCCATGAGTTGGGATCAATATCACGAGAAGTTGATGCTGCAAGTCAGTCGCGACCGGGTCCTGGGCCCAGCGCACGCGGTGAATCCTCGCGTCAAAGTCATCATCAAGTTTCCCCAGTGGTACGACCGCTTCCAGGAGCGGGGATACGTGCCGGACAAGGAAGCGGCGATTTTCGACCGCATCTGGGTGGGCACGGAGCTGCGCGATCCGGCCTCCGACCATTGGGGCAATAAACAGCAATACGAGGGTTATTTCATCTACCGGTGGCTCAGCGAAGTAGGCGGAGCGAAAACCGGCGGCGGGTGGTTCGATCCCTTCAGCACAACCCCCACGCTTTATCTAGACCAGCCCCTAACCACAATTCTTGCGGGCGCGCGTGAGGTGTTTCTCTTCCACTATGGCGCTCTGACTTCGCCGGAGTGCTCAGCCCAGGCCGAAGCCCTGGCGGCGCGGCGGGAACAATACGACAAGCTCGCCACCTACGTTTCAGGTTGGAGCGGAATTGCCACTTACAAGCCCGTCTCGAGTGATCCGGGCGATGAGGCCTACATCCTTGATGAAATCGGCATGCTGGGGATTCCTGAGGCCCCGACATCGCACTTTCCCGAAGGCGCACGCGCCGCAATCTTCACCACTCAGGTGCTGGGAGACACGGACTTTGTGCCCAAACTGGTGCGGATGCTGGCGGCAGGCGGCACGGCCTTCATCAGCCAGCCACTCGCGCACCGGCTGAATGGTGATTCGCGTCTGCCCACCTCCGCTCCGCTGAACCTCGAAAAGGACCAGCTTGTGAAAACCGTGGAGGAAGGCGGCGGCCAGATCGTTGTTTTCTCCGACGCGTTGCCGCACCTGACGCATGTAGACGGCCAGAATCGCGTGGAGCAGCTCACGCCGGAACTCCGCGACGCACTTCAGGAGTTGCGGAGCGAAGTGGCCGATTTCACGGTCACTCTGGTGAATGCACCACCTCGGGTCGCCGTGTTTCCGCTGGGGAAACGCGTGGCGGTGGTGAACTATACGGAATTGCCCGTCACTTGCCGTCTGAGCAATGTCGTGACTGCAAATGCCCTGACGCAACTTGACGCTCTTGATGGCGCCGAGCTTGCACCGGATGGCGCGACCCTTCGGCTGCCGCCCCATGCGGCGCTGGTGGTTGAGCCGGCCCACTGACGCTGAATTCAAAGAACCCGAATGCTCATCCTGGATATTGGCTGCGGAAAGAACAAACAGGTGGCGGGCGCAATCGGGCTGGACCGCCAGCCGGGTTCGGACGCCGACGTTTTATGCGAGCTGGCGCGCTTCCCCTGGCCGCTGCGTGATTCCTGCGCCGACAAAGTTTATCTTTCCCATTTCATCGAACACCAGCCGGAGGCTCTTCGCGCCATGGCGGAAGTGCATCGCATCTCGAAGCCGGGCGCCGAAGTGATTGTGGTGACGCCGCACTTCAGCTCGATGGATTCCTATACGGATCCCACTCACCTTGTGCACCTGGGGATTCACAGTTTCGATTACTTCGCGCAGGAAAGCTTTGCGAATTTCACTTACGGGGCAGGCGGATTCCGGATTCTCGAACGCCACCTGACTTTTGGCCATAACTTTCTGCTGGATAACCTGGGACGAATAATTGCGGGGATTTCAATCGACTTTTATGAGAAGCACTTCGCCTGGATTTTTCCCGCCCGCAATATTCATTGCCGGCTGTCCGTGATCAAGTAATTTAATGCGTGGTGTCCTAATTTCACTCGTAGGGGCGAGGCGGCGCCTCGTCCCTACGACCGCAACGGGCGAAATTAAGACAGCACGATTTGATGAAATCACTTGGCAACCCTATGCCTATTCTGATAATTCTAATGGTTTGAGTGCGCTTGTAAAAACCCCAGCAGGGTGGCGGTCGCAAGGCCCGCCGTGGAATTTGTTTTTTCAAATTCACCTTAGGACCCACATCGACAAGATGGGCTAAAGGATGGCAAGCGGATGGATATCCTTGAGAGCAAGAAGGATGGTTCTTCATGATTGAAGTTGAAAACCTCACCAAGCAGTACGGCCCCACGCGGGCCGTTTCCGGAGTCAGTTTCAACGTGCAAAAGGGTGAAGTGCTGGGTTTTCTCGGCCCCAACGGAGCTGGGAAGACCACGACCATGCGTGTGATCACGGGATTCCTTCCTCCCACCGAGGGAAAAGTTCGGGTGGCGGGTTTCGACGTGGCGGAAGAGCCCCTGGAAGCGAAACGCCGGACCGGCTATTTGCCTGAATTGCCTCCGGTTTATCCGGACATGACGGTGACGGAGTATCTGGCCTTTGTGGCCCGGATCAAAGGTGTATCGCGCCGCGATATAAAGACGCGTCTGGACGAAACGATGGAAAAGTGCGCGGTGGGCGACGTGCGCAACCGCCAGATCGGAAAACTCTCCAAAGGTTACCGGCAACGCGTTGGACTTGCTCAGGCGCTCATTCACAACCCCGAGGTGCTGGTTCTCGATGAGCCGACCGCTGGCCTCGATCCCAAGCAAATCATTGAGACGCGCGACCTGATCAAAGGATTGGAAGGCCAGCACACGATCATTTTGAGCACACACATCCTGCCGGAGGTTTCGAAAACCTGCCAGCGGGTGGTGGTGATCAATTCCGGGCAGATTGTGGCGGTCGGAACGCCGGATGAACTTACCCGCCGGCTGCAAGGATTTGAAACCGTCCTGGTCACCGTGGAGGGTCCGGCGGCAGCCGTTATCGAGAAATTTCAGCGCGTCGCGGGAGTGAATTGGGTGGAACCGCGCGAATCGCATGACGGCCGCGTGACTTTGGAAGTCCACTCCGAAAAGGAAAAGGATGTGCGGGCGGAATTGGCGCGCGCCACGGTGGAATCCGGCTGGAAGTTGTTTGAATTGAAGACCAGTGGGTTGAGCCTGGAGGAAATCTTCCTCAAGATCACCACCAAAGACCTGGGTGAAGAAGCCGCAGCAAAATCCGAGAAAGCGGTGAATTGACACCCTTTGGCGAAACTTGAAATTGGAAGCTCGAAATTCAGCAGGAACATTGCGAGTTTCCGTTTTTCGAGTTCCGCCGCCGGCGGGAAAGGAAACTCATCATGCGAAATGTGATGGCGGTGGCGGGAAAGGAATTGCGGGCGTATTTCCATTCGCCGATCGCTTACCTGGTGATGACCGTCTACACGGCGATATGCGGTTTTGTCTTTTACAGCTCCACCGCCTTTTTCGCCCTGCAATCGTTTCGAATGGAAGCCCAGGGTGGAATGGGCATGCCGCCCCTTAGCATCAATGAATACATCATCCGGCCCATTCTGGGCGGAGTGCTCACCGTAGTGCTGCTCTTCCTGATCCCCCTCATTACCATGAGGCTTTATGCGGAAGAAAAGCGCTCCGGGACGATCGAGCTGTTGCTCACCTCGCCGCTCACGGACATGGAAATCATTCTGGGGAAATTTCTCGGCTCCCTCTTCCTGTTTGCGGTTCTGGAAGCTTTGACCTTCGGTTACTTCGGCGTCTTATACATTTACGGAAACCCCAATGCTAAACCGCTGATCGCCAACGCGCTGGGACTGCTGCTTTACGGCGCGGCGCTGCTGGCCCTGGGCATGTGGTTTTCCACATTTACAAAGAATCAAATCATCGCGGGGGCAGTCGGTCTGGCGGTATTCCTGATCCTTTACCTCCTCGACTGGGTAAGCGCCTTTTCCCAGAGCGCGGTCGGGCAGGTGGCGTCCTACATCGCGCTGACCACGCATTTCGATAATTTCTCCAAGGGGGTTATCCAATTGAGTGACGTGGTGTACTACCTTTCGGTCATCATTCTGGGAGTTTTCCTAACCGCGCGCTCCGTGGAAGCGCTGAAAGGGAGGCCGTAGCCATGGCCTGGAAAGAACGCCTCGGTGGCCGCAGCGGACAGCAAGTTCTGTCGGGCGCGAATTTTGCCCTCTACACGGTGATTGTGGTCGCCCTCATTGTGCTGGTGAATTGGTTCGTGAATAACCACCAGAAGCAATGGGATTTGACTCCCAACAAGAAGTACAGCCTCTCCGAACAGACGCGCAAGATCCTGAATGGGCTCAAGACTTCCGACCGGGAAGTAACTATCTACGCGTTCGACCGCCAGCAGAATTTTGGCGAGCAGCGTGACGTGCTGGGGATGTATGCCGCCGCCTCGAATCTCGTCAAGGTCAAATATGTCGATCCAGACCGCCAGCCGGCCCTGGCCAAGGAACTCGGCGTGCGCAGCTACGGAACGATCGTGGTGTCCGCCGGCGAACGCCACATGGAGGCGCAGGGGACCGGCGAAGAATCGATTACCAATGCGCTGGTGCGCGTCCTCAAAGGCCAGCGGCTGGCTTGCTTCATCACCACGCACGGTGAACGCAGCCTGGATGGGACGGATTCTGACGGTTACAGCCACTTCAAGACTCAGCTTGGAGATGAGAACTACCAGACCGAGACTCTTCCCTTCCTGCAAAAATTGGAAATCCCCAAGGATTGCACCATGGCGATCATTGCCGGGCCGCAGAACGATTACCTTCCCCCGGAGATCGACGTCATCAATAAATATCTCCATGACGGCGGCCGCGTGCTCGCCATGCTGGATGCCGGCGTCGAACTTCCCAACCTGTCCAAAATGCTGGTGGATTGGGGCACGACGCCCCGCAACGATCTGGTGATCGACGAAAACCCCGTGGCGCAGATTTTTGGCACCAAGCCTTACATGCCTTTGATTATCAAATACGGGACCAACCCCATCGTTAAGCCCCTCGACGGGCGCGCGACGCTCTTTCCCCTCTCGCGTTCTTTTGAGATGGCCAAGGACTCCAAGCCCGGCATCAGCGATGACTCACTCTGCGAAACCTCCGCGGACAGCTACGGGGTCACCGATTGGAATCCCAAGATCGAGGAGATCCAATTCCGGCCCGATAAAGACGTGAAGGGTCCTCTCACCGTGGCCGCGTCGGGAACGGTCACCGGGACGGACGAAAAGAAGTCGGAGGGCCGGTTCGTGGCGCTCGGAACCTCCCTGATGGCGGCAAACACCTTCTTGAATTTTCAGAGCAACCGCGATTTCATCATGAACTCGATCAATTGGCTGTCCGCCGATGAGGACCTCATTTCCATTCGGCCCACGCCGCCGGAATCCCAGCACCTGAATTTGAATGAGGAACAGATGCGGCGGCTCCTCATCCTGGGCGTGTTCGGCGTACCCATCCTGATCGTTGTGGCGGGCACGCTGGTTTGGTGGCAGCGCCGCTGAAGAAAGTCCGGAAATCCCTGCAAGCGTTGTGCGGTGGAGATGAAGAAGAAAAAATTTCTAAATACCCTCATAGCCCTGGTGGTTCTCGCCTGCACTTGGGCCGCATTCACGTATTACGACAAGCACAAAGCCGGCGAGAAACCCACCGCCGAAATCCCTGCGGCGGCGAAGATATTCGCGCTCGATGCGAAGAATATAGAATCCATCACCTTCAAACCCCGCAACGGAGACGCCTTCACCTGCCGGCGAGACAACGGCAAGTGGATGATTGCGGAGCCTCGACAATGGCAAGTCGACCAGGCCAGCCTTTCCGGCGTGCTGAACAGCTTGACCACCGCCACGGCGGACGAGGTGGTGGACGCACATCCCACGAATTTGAAGGACTATGGCCTTGACCCTGCCGGCTACGAACTGGACCTCACCACCACGGCCAAACCGCAATCCTTCACCCTCCTGCTCGGCGACGACACACCCGCGAGCGGCGGTTTATATGCGCAGGCCAGTGGGAACCCGCAAGTCTTCACCCTGGCGAGTTATATGAAGACCTCGCTGGAAAAGACCATGTTCGACCTGCGCGACCGCCGCGCCTTGACCCTGGATGCCGACCAGCTCCAGAAAATCGGCGTGGAATTCAAGGGAACGAGCTGGACCCTGGAAAAAAATCCTGAGGGCATCTGGGATCTCGTTCTCCCGCCTCCCGTGCGGGCGGACCGCTTCACCGTGGACGGCCTGGTCAGCCAGTTGCGTGGACTTACCATGCAAACCATCGCCGCGGAGGACAAGAAAAAGAATGGCGACTATGGTTTGGGTGCGCCCGAAATCCGCCTTGAATTGACGGCCGGCGACGGAACACAAACCATTGTGGTGGGGAAGAAAGATAAGGATTCGGACCGATACTTCGCCACGAATTCCGCGCTCGAGCCGGTGTTCACGCTGAATTCAGATTTCGTTACCCAGTTCAAGAAGAATCCCTCGGACCTGCGCGAGAAAGACCTGTTCTCCTATTCTTCCTTCGACGTGAAGCACGTGGAAGTGGATATGCCCAAGGGTCACTTTGTCTTCGACCAGCAGGGCGGCAAGTGGAAGGAAACCGTGCCCAAGGCAAAGGACATTACATCCGAAAAGATGGACACTTTCCTCACCGACCTGCGCGACCTGCGTGTTGATTCATTCCCCAAGGCGGGAAGTCTCGCGGATTTTGGCCTCGCCAAGCCGCCCTACCGGTTCAGCGTCCGCTTCGGCGACAAAAACACCACGGAGACTGTTGAGGCGGCAATCTCCGGTGATCACGTTTACATTCGAAGAGCCACTGACCCGCTGCCCGGCGAGATTTCCAAGTCTGCATTGGATGGCGTGGAAAAATCCTTGGGCGACCTGTAGAAATCAGTCCAACTCAACATCCAAGCAAAAAGCCAGTAACGAAATACGCCCCGAACCTCGCGTTGCACTTTTTCCATTCTTACCGGTTCTTCCAAACCGGCTTGCGCTTCTCAATGAGCGCGCGCAAGCCTTCCTGCGAATCCTGAAGTTCAAACAACTGGTTCAAGTAAAGGTCCTGAGCGCGCTTCAACGCCTCCTGGAACGGCCGCCAGGTGCCTTCGAACATCACGCGCTTCAGGAGCGTGAGCACCGGTCCGCTTTGTTCGGAGATCCTCTTCACCAGTGCCTCCACCGTCTCCTTCAGTTTCTCGCGCGGCACAACGCGGTTCACCAAGCCCATCTGCTGCGCTTGAACGGCGCTGATGGCATCACCCGTCAGCAGCAGCTCCATGGCGCGCCGCGGCCCGATGACGCGAGGGTAAACAACCGCACCCAGGGGCGGAAAAACGCCCAACTTGATTTCGGGCTGGCGAAATTGCGCATTCTCGGTGGCCACCACCAAGTCACAGAAGGCCGCTAACTCCGCGCCCGCGCCGGAGGCTATACCCTCCACGACGGCGAGAACGGGCTTGGCAATTTCCATCATGGCGTGCAGGACGCTGTGGAACGCATCCATCATCTGGAACACCATCTGCTGCGTGTACCCCTCCGCGCCCACCCCCAGGGAAAAGTAGCCTTCGCATTCCGGGGCGGCATCCAGCAGAATCAGCCGCACATCCTCCCGCCTGGAGAGGCCATTGATGGCACGGGCCATTTCCCGGAGCATTTCGATATTCATGATGTTTTGCTTGGGCCGATTCAGGGTAAGATGCGCCACCACGCCGGTGGCATCCCAGCGGATATACTTGAAATCCTTCTTGGGATCATCCTTCTCTGCGTCGTCCTTGCTCCCTTCGGGGCGTTCCACAATCGGTTCGTCCGGCATGGCGTCCTCCATAAGGTTCTATTTCAGTTTAGCTCCACACTTTCCGCAATACTCAAACCTTTCCGGAATGCCCTTGGTGCCGCAGTCTTTGCACTTGCGCGTGTAAGCGCCCCAGAGGAACTCGCTGGATTTCCCCGCCGCCGCCAAGTCGCGCAGATGCCGGGCGTCCGGCGGGCGCTTTTCAATGAAAGCCTGAACGCCCTCATAGGGTTCCCAGGATGTGGCATGAACGGCAAGCCAGTCGCGTGCGTGGCCGGTGGTGAGCGTCCACGCCAGATCCTTCCACATGTCCAATTGCTGGCGAGTATAACGCATGCACTCCGGAAATTTCTGGATCAGTTTCTTGGCCAGTGCGTTCACGGCGCGATCGAGCTGGCGAAGCGGGACAACCTGATTCACCAGTCCCCAGTTCAGGGCTTGCTCGGCGGTGATTTCATCGCAGGTAAGAAGCATCTCGCGCGCCCGCCGTTCGCCCACCACCAGCGGCAACCATTGCGTCGAGCCCCAGGCGTCCACCAAACCAACTCCCACGCCCGTCTGCATGAATCGCACGTGGTCGGCGGCGACGGCCAAATCCGCAGCCAGGTTCCAATCGTTCCCTGCCCCCGCCACAACTCCGTTCAGTCGCGCAATGGTGGGTTTACCAAGGTGGCGAAAAAGATTCAAGGCTTCCGCGAGCAGGCCCTGGAACTTCCAGAAATTCCGCGGGCGCCGCAGGAGTTCTCGTGCGAACTCCCGCGCATCGCTTCCCGAGCAGAAGGCTTTGTCGCCGGCGCCGGTCAGCACCATCACCCCCACGCCATCATCCACGGCGGCGTCGCGAAAGGCTTCCGTCAGTTCCTGAAGCGTGCCCGAGGAGTAGGCGTTGTAAATCTCCGGGCGGTTCAGAGTAACGCGCGCAATCCCGTCCTTCTTCTCGTAGAGGATGTCGGCAAAGGCAAATCGCGATGCGGGTTGTCCGCTATAATCCATGAAGGATTCCGCTTCCTGGCTTTGGTTCTCGATGCTATCACAGCCGGTCCTGGAGTGGGTAAGGAACGGCAATCCTTCGGGATTCAGAGTCAATTACTGAGGATTGCAAAATATAGTGACAACCGTTCTCTGTAGCGGCGCTCTGCGCGCGCCGAAAACGACGGTCGGAGACCGCCGCTACAATCGAACCTTGTCACTATATTCTCTCTGCCTCAGTAGGTTATGATGGGGGCGAGAGGAGCTCGTATGAGCCGGCCGGAATCCTGGCTTCCCATATTGTTTCTGCTGCTGTTCGCCGTTGCGCCCGGCCAGCCCACCGCGTCCATTTACGACGAGCAGGCGGATGCACATCGAGACATTGCCGGGGCCATCACCCAGGCGAGCGCATCCCAACGGAACGTCGTTCTGATCTTCGGGGCCAACTGGTGCGGCGATTGCCAGGCCCTGGGCGCTCAAATGCGCAAGCCGGAGCTGGCCGCGATCATCGAGG
This sequence comes from Terriglobia bacterium, assembly GCA_030040515.1. Classification (GTDB taxonomy): domain Bacteria; phylum Acidobacteriota; class Terriglobia; order UBA7540; family UBA7540; genus Bog-366. Next base: position 3,648 of record JASHTO010000447.1, on the reverse strand, counting down.
AGAACTTTGTGGTCGTCGAGGTCAATCTCGGCGGCTACGACAAGAACCGGGATTTGGCTGATCAATACCACGTGCCCATCAAGCGCGGCATCCCTGCGCTGGCGGTCCTGAACCAGCGCGGCGCACTTCTCTATGCCATGGACCAGGGCCAGTTCGCCGATGCGCGCCACATGAGCTACGAGAGCATCAAGGCGTTCTTTGAGCAGTGGAAGCCCCGGCAATCCGCGAGCGCCCGATGAAAAAAGAAACCATTGTTACGGCCGTGATTTTTCTGGCGGTGGGATTCCTGGCGGGCTACGTCACCGAAGCCCAGATGAACTGGAGCGCGCACCAGATGGCTCCCCAGGCTGCCGCTCCTCCAACCGAGGCTCTGCCCCCTGCAACCAGTTCTTCCCCCCCTGCGGACCCGGCTTCAAACCAGCAGGGCCTTCCCGCGGGCCACCCCCCGATTGATAGTGCGGCCGTTATCCAGCAAATGGAAGACATGGCGACGCAGAATCCCAAAGACGCGGACATTCGCCTGAAGCTCGCCGACTTTCTCTACGACCAGAAGGACTACAGCAAAGCCATCGAGTGGTACGAGCAAGCGCTGGAGATCACTCCCAAGGACATTAATGCCCGCACGGATTTGGGCACGGCATTTTTTTATGTCGGCCGGCCGCAAGACGCCCTGCGCGAGTATAACCAGGTGCTCGAGATCAATCCTCGCCATGAACCCACCCTCGTCAATTCCATCGTGGTAAACCTGGAGGGCACTCACGACCTCGCTGCGGCGCAAAAGGCGTGGGACCGTCTATACAAACTTAATCCCAACCACCCCGCGCTGGCGAGCTTGAAGGACCAGATCAATGCCGCGCGTGCCTCCGGTAGCGCCGTGGGGGCGCATTAATTCCCAGGCATCCTCCGGAAACGAAAGGTCGTCTGAAAATCATGGGCAGTTTTATTCTTGACCTTCTCGAATTCGTCGTCCTGGCGTTCTTCCTCAGGGCGATGGCTCGATCGTTGGGCTCCCGATTTCACTTCCCGGTCTTCCACGTTCGGACTTCCGGAAACGTTCCGCCCAGGCCGCGCTCCACCGAAACACACCAGGGAGAAATGGCTCGCGACCCCGTGTGCGGCATGTTCGTTTCAACCGAGCTCTCCCAGAAACTGCGGCATGGCGGTGAAACATTGCACTTCTGTTCACGCACGTGCCTGGAGAAATTCCGGAAGGATACCGAACATGTGGCTTCCTGATTGGCTTTCCCCAATTGTGCTGAATTGCAGGGGCAGGGAACGGCTCCGCTCACGGCGAAAATCGGCCTGCCTCCGCTCGGCAGCAGTGGAAGCAGCGATCCTCATCGCAGGGCTTGCCTGCGCTTCCCCGGCGCAGGGCGCGGGTGGCAAGGTGCTCCTGACCCGCAAGTACCGGCTGGGCCAGTCGATGGTCTACGTCACCAAGGTCCGAACGAATTCCAAGGTCAATTCCAATCCCCCTGAGCTGAAGGAATTCTTTCCTCCCATGCCCACCGACTTGCGACTTAACCAGCAGAGCACGGTGACGGTGTCCAAGGTGAGCCCCGACGGCGCTGCGGACGTTCAGCACCGCTTCGACAAATTCGAAATTCAGACCGATCTGGGGACGCTCCCTCCGATGATTCGCGATTCCGTTACCCAGGCGCAAACGGAGGTCAGCCAGCGAATGGTTGGCCAAACGCTCATCGCCCACTACGACCATGACGGGCACCTATTAGATTTTGAAGGTGCGGACAACTTGTTCCGCGACATCGACGCTCCTGTAAAAGAGCCGCTCGTGCAGATGGTGCGTCTTTTCCTGGAACAGATGGGCGGCCAATCGCTCTATCCCGATCATCGCGTGAAAGTGGGCGATGAATGGACTCAGAAACTCGACGCACCACCCAGCGGGGACTACCAGTTCCAGGAGAGCGGAAAAAGCACCTTGCAATACTCCGGCAAGACGCGCTATCAGGGAATAAAGGCCGCTATCGTCGATTACCACTTCGAGAACGCCTTAACACCCGCGCTGGAGGGACTGCGCAAAGAGGGCGTCCTGCCTCAACTCGAAGCCCAGGGCGTAAAGCTCGACATCCAGATCAGCGGAAAGGGGGAGGGCCGCGTTCTGGTGGCGCTCGATGACGGCCGCGTCCTCCAGAATCATTACACCTTGCATCAAACCCTCAACGCTCTGATGAAGAGCGCGGCGGGAATCGCTGCCCCTGCCGATGTGGTTCCGCGGCTCGAAATCCAGTCTGATACCGAGATGGAAGTCGATGGCAGCAAACCGTAGAATGCCTCCCCGCCCAACTCTGAAATCCCTGTTGACAAAGAGGCAAGCGCTCCTATAATCGGTAAAAGTCTCAATCAATCCTAAGGGGCGCAAAGGTAGGAATGAATCAATCCGTCAGTTCAGCATGGCCAGTAGTTCTCAGTGTAGCTGGATTCGATCCCTCGGCGGGTGCCGGAATCGTGGCCGACCTCAAGACCTTCGCGGCCCACAACTGTTACGGCGTCGCGGCCATTACTGCTTTGACTGTTCAGAGCACCCAGGGCGTGTCGTCCGTGCGGCCGGTGGAACCTTTGGTGCTCAAGGAGTCCATCAACTCGCTGCTTTCCGACGGGCGCGTAAAAGCCCTCAAGATCGGAATGCTTTGGAACAAGGCCACGGCCGACGTCCTGCGCGAGATTCTGGATGCGAATCCCGATCTGCCCGCCGTGCTCGATCCCGTGCTGCGCGCCTCCAATCAATTTGACCTGCTCGACTCCGCAGGGTTGGATTTCGTGAGGAAGAAACTGCTCTCGCGCGTCACGGTGGTGACACCCAACATGATGGAAGCCGCGGCCCTGGCGGAGATGCCCGTCGACAACCTGGAGAGCATGAAAGCCGCGGCGCGGAAACTGATGGAATTGGGCGCGCGCGCTGTGGTGGTGACCGGCGGCCATTTGGAAAAGTGCGTTGATGTCTTTTACGACGGCACGACGATGGAGTCCTTCACGGGTGACCGCATCAAGCCCGACAATACGCACGGCACGGGGTGCACTTTCTCCTCTGCCGTAGCCGCCAATCTCGCCCTGGGACGCCAACTGCGCGACGCCGTCGTGCTCGCCAAGGCTTATGTCGTGGAAGCCATACGCCAGGCCTTTCCGGTGGGTCCCGGCCGCATTCCTTTGAATCACCTCTACCGGATGACTCAACCCCGCCTCACGGATCACTCACCTGCCGTCGCTGAAACCGTGCACTGAATCATCGGTTTGAAGCGCAGATTTCATGACCGATGGCGCGATGGAGAACGTCGTCCAGGGAAATGCGTCCATGTCGCACAGAAGGGGTTTCTCCCAGGCAAATCCCAGCCGCTCGTGCAGATACTCTTCCGCCTTGAAGCTGAGCCCGCAGGCATGTCCCGCGGCCGCGCAGAAAGACATGTGCTCCGCCATCGTCGCATCCGCCACTTTGTTCTGAACCGCTCCCGCCGCTCCGTAGGGCGGCTGCCAGGGCGGACTGCCGCGCGGCGAAAGGTCAACGTGCCCGCAGAGCGTGCGCTCATCCGCATCCTCTTTCTTTTCGAAAGTGTCATAGTGATCCGCCAGGAAACTCTGCGCGGCCGCCACGTCGATCTTCCCCTTATACTGCGCCATCAACTGTTCCCAGCG
>JASHTO010000446.1 GCA_030040515.1 Terriglobia bacterium | reverse complement strand
TCAACCCGGCGGCGCCGTCGACACCAGTGAACAGGGTTCTGGAAATACCAACGCTCTCCAAGCCCAACTCAACGCGCAGTCGCAGGGCTCGAAAGCCGCGAACGGCTTATCGGCCAGGAGTGGTGGCACGAGGGGCGAAGCGACTCCAGGCAGCAATTAGCCCGGCGCCATGGCACTGCAAACCGTCCCTTCCCAGGCTACTTACAATTTGGACGGGAAAAAGACCACCGATCATATCAGTGGCCAAGGCGATGTCCAACTCATGGCCAAGTGGTCGAAGGGTGGAAAGTCTCTGGAGCTGTCAATCGCATACACGGAAAGCAATAATGGCCAAACCCGCCTGGCCCTCAGCAGCAAGGAACGATGGACGCTCTCCGGGGACGGGCAGACATTGAAAGTTCAGCGGACGGTCTCGACGCAGTCGACGTCGATACCGTCGTTTTCATCCTTCGTAAGAAAACCGCGCCCTGACGCGCCCTGAGCGCCCCCTGGCTCGTACCTTGCTCACCTTGCCGGCCCAGCTTTAGGAGTTGTCAATGCCCGGGAATGGTGCTAGCTTTTAGGGCCATGGGGGCATGCACACTCCTCTTCCTGGCGCTTCATGTGGCTGCGCCGCCCGCTCAAACTTCTGCAGGCGTAGTCCTGCGCGTAAGTGGGGCTGTAACCCAAACTTTAAATCTGACGCTCCAGGACCTTGCAGCGATGCCGCGGACCAGGGTGACGGCGAGTGCGCACGGTACAACCGGGACATTCGAGGGAGTGACCCTTACAGAGATTCTGCGGAAAGCCGGCGCTACGATGGGCGGGCAATTGCGCGGCAAAGCCATGGCGACCTACGTCCTGGTGACGGCCAAAGACGGATATCGCGTCATTTTTGCGCTGCCCGAACTCGACCCCGACTTTTCCGACGCTTCGCAGCGCATCATTCTTGCGGACACGGTTGACGGCAAACCCCTGCCGGATCCGCAAGGCCCATTGCGCATTGTGGTTCCACAGGAAAAGAAGCCGGCGCGATGGATTCGCATGGTGGAAAGCATCGAGGTGGTGAAGGTTCCCTGAGCTGAGAACGGCTCGGAGAAATGGCTTATTTGGCCGGAGCGCAAGCGGAAAGGCGTTGAGCGTTGCAAAGTGTCTGGGTGCTTCAACACACTCCCAGCGAAACACTGGGAACCATTGAAGACGCACTGAGAAGCCACGGAATTGGGTTTGAATACATCGAAACTCATGCGGGCAGACCCGTGCCAGGCGAGATGGCGGGCAAGGCGGGCCTGATCGTCATGGGCGGGCCGATGGGGGTGTATGAAGAAGCGCAATACCCCTTCCTGCGCGATGAAATGCGCCTCATCGAATCGGCTCTTTCCGCGGGAAGACCGGTCTTGGGAGTCTGCCTGGGAAGCCAGTTGCTGGCAGCCGTCCTGGGCGCGGAGGTAAGAAAAGGGAAACGGAAGGAGCTGGGATGGCACGCGGTAAAGCTTACGGAAAGCGCCGAGCATGACCCGCTCTTCGCTGGCCTTGGCTCGGAGATTTGGCCTTTTCATTGGCACGGTGACATATTCTCGCTCCCCCGGAAGGCGGTTAGTTTGGCGGCGTCCGAATGGACGGCCTGCCAGGCGTTCCGTTTAGGGGAAAACGCTTATGGAATTCTGTTTCACCTGGAAGTAACTCAGGAACAGATTTCCAGCATGCTTTCGGCCTTTGGTGAGGAGCTTCGCGAGGCGGGCGGCGACACAGGGAAGATTACAGCGGAAATTCCGGTCCGCTTGCCCGCGTTGAAGGAAATGGCCGGCGAGGTGTTCGGCCGCTGGGCTTTGAAGCTCGCCGCCACGTGCGCGTAGCGGAAGACGGAACAGGATTCAGCAAGGTAAAATTACGGGTTTCTGTATCAACCTGTGTGTTTGCTTTAAATGGTAGAGGTCCGGTATTTTCCGGCATTTTCAATTTAAGACTTTAAGGAGGAATTTATGGCGACCACAAGTGTTGCCCTGGAGGCAAACGTCGCCGTCCGGGCAACGAAACTTTTGATCAACAACCAATGGGTAAACAGTGCTTCGGGCAAGTCCTTTCCTACCGTTAATCCCGCCACGGGTGATGAAATCTGCCGTGTGGCGGAGGCCGATTCGGCGGACGTCGACAAGGCGGTGCATGCCGCCCGGGCGGCGTTCGAAAAAGGGCCATGGCGCAAGATGTCGGCCGCCGAGCGCGGCCAATTGCTCCACCGGCTCGCCGACTTGATCGAGAAAAATGCCGATGAGCTGGCGCGCCTGGAATCGCTCGACAACGGCAAGCCCTATAATGTTGCCAAGGCGGCCGACCTGCCTCTCACCATCGGCTGCTACCGTTACTACGCCGGCTGGGCGGACAAAATTCAAGGCAAGACCATTCCCATTGCCGGTGACTATTTCTGCTACACCCGGCACGAACCCGTGGGGGTGGTGGGCCAGATCATTCCCTGGAATTTCCCGCTGCTGATGCAGGCCTGGAAGTTGGGCCCCGCGCTCGCCGCGGGCAACACGGTTGTGCTGAAGCCCGCCGAGCAGACACCTCTCACTGCCTTGCGCGTGGGCGAATTGCTGATTGAAGCAGGGTTCCCGGCCGGCGTCGTAAACATTCTCCCCGGCTACGGACCCACCGCCGGCGGCGCCATCGCCTGGCATCACGGAATTGACAAGGTGGCCTTCACCGGTTCAACGGAAGTCGGCCATCTGATTATGGAAGCTGCCGCGAAATCCAATCTCAAGCGCGTTACGCTGGAACTGGGCGGCAAGAGCCCCAACATCGTCTTCGCCGACGCGGATTTGGATGCCGCCATCGAGGGCGCCCACTTCGCGCTGTTCTTCAACCAGGGCCAGTGCTGCTGCGCCGGGTCGCGCCTCTTTGTGGAAGCCAAAGCCTATGACGAGTTCGTGGAAAAGAGCGTGGCGCGCGCCAAGAAACGCAAGGTGGGAAATCCCTTCGATCCCGCTAGTGAACAGGGTCCGCAGGTGGACGACGCGCAATTTGAAAAGGTCATGAGCTACATCGACTCCGGCAAGAAGGATGGGGCGTCCCTGCTCGCCGGCGGTAATCGCGTGGGCAACAAGGGATTCTTCATTGAGCCTACGGTTTTCGCCGACGTCAAGGACAACATGAAGATCGCGCAGGAAGAGATCTTCGGACCCGTCATGAGCATCCTGAAATTCAAGGACGTCGAAGAAGTGGTGGAGCGCTCAAATCGCACCGATTACGGGCTGGCCGCCGCCGTGTGGACTCGCGACATCGGCAAGGCCTATTCCGTTGCCAACAATGTCCGCGCTGGGACGGTGTGGGTGAATTGCTACGACGTCTTTGACGCCGCGGCGCCGTTCGGCGGCTTCAAGCAATCGGGCATTGGACGCGAGCTCGGCGAATACGGCCTCCAGCAATATACGGAGGTCAAGACCGTGACCGTGAAATTGCCCAATTAGTGCATTGAATTATTGAATTTCGAGGCGTAACTTCGGGGCCGGGCGCGCGCGCCGGGCCCCGATTTGTTTTGAGGCGGTTCACGGACATGCTGCTTTCCTGGCACGGGCGCCCGAAGGTGTGCCGCGCGCGGTGTTCACTCCGGCTTTGTGGGAGCACCGGCGGCCAACCTCTGCCGCAAAGCAGTCAGTGCCTCGGGAGCTCGCTTGGACATCCAATTCTCATACTTCCCTGCCAGCGTCTCAAGGTTCTTCCACGCAATGGGGTTTTTGTTCTTCTCTCGGAGCGCCGGCACAAAGTTACTGACCTTGTCCCAGACAATCCAGAATTCCGTGTTGTTCTCAAAGAAGAGGTCCTCGTTGATGAGCCCATGGTTCACCAACGAAGCGGCCATATCCCAATAGCTGATCGTCATGCGAAACAACGCGTTCCTTTCCGAGCCCGGCGGCGCCTGGGCAAGGTAATCGTCAAAGGATTTGGGATGAAACTGGCGCAAAAACCACTCACGGCCCTCCCTCAGCTTTGTCTCACGGCGCAAGTCATAAAGTCGCAACAGCAATTCCGCGTCATAATTGTCGGGATGTTCGTCTTTCACAATTTTCCTCCCTGAAGTAGTTCCTGAGCTCACGCCTCTTCGTGATGAGAATCCGGTCACTGCTGCTTGCACCTGCCTTGCCGGAAAAAATGCATTTTATCACGGTTGCTCAACACTCATTCCGCGCACGCCATCATCCGGCCGGATCCTCGGGCGAGATCTCAGCCAGCAAATCCGCCACTTTGATTTGAATCAAGTCGCGCGAATCCCGGAACGCTGCAAGCCCGCGAGTAAAGGGGTCGGGAATTGCCCATTGAATCCTCTGTCCTTTGAAATCGTCGGGCAAGGGGGTCGCGATTTCAGGCCCCATCTCAACCACCACATCCATCTCCGCCAAGGGAATTTCATGGACGCCTTTCGAGTGTTGCCCGTCCAGCGCGACCCCCACCTCGTCCATCACCGCGAAGGTATCTTCAGGTATCGAGCCGTAAGGAAACAATCCGGCGCTGAATGCGCGAATTCTTCCTTTACCCAAATGTCGTGCCCACGCCTCCGCCATTTGGCTTCGGCAGGCATTCCCAAAGCACACGAAAAGCATTTGAAGTGGTGACTTTGGTGACTTAGTCATGCCCCTGTGAGGAAACGCAACGAAACTCGAAACGGCATCCTCAACAGGCGAGTTTCGTATTTCGAATTTCGGTATTGAGCTATACGGAACGACATAAGTGTTTGCGTATTTGGCTGTAGCGGCGGTCTATGACCGCCGGTCGGCGCTCGCCCTGCGACCCAAAGCCGTCTTCTGGCGACGGGTCGTAGAGCGCCGCTACAATTTATGTCGCTCTGTATAGTCTCCGCTCAATTTCCCCAAGAAATATCGATGTAGCGTGGGATCGTCCGTCAACTCAGGGTGAAAAGTGCCGGCGAGAATGTTTCCCTGCTCCACCAGCACGGGCAGATTCCCGCAACGGCCCAGAACTCGGACTCCCTCGCCCACGCGGCGAATGATGGGCGCGCGGATGAAGACCATTTCCAGGGGATGATCGGAAAGCTCCGGGCACTCACCGGTCTGCACCGAGCTGTCAATCTGCCGGCCGTAAGCGTTGCGCTCGATCGTGATATCGATCAACCCCAATCTTTCCTGCGGCGGGTTGGAAACGTCTTTCGCCAACAGAATCGCCCCGGCGCAGGTCCCGTAAATCGGCTTCCCTTTCGCCGCGAAATCCTTGATAGCTGTGCCGACGCCTTCGGCGGCGAACATTTTCAGCATGGTCGTGCTCTCGCCGCCCGGCATGATGAGTCCGCCCACTTGCTCCAAGTCCTCGGCGTGCTTGACGAGTTTCCATGCCGCCCCCAGGCGGTCCAGCATTTTGGCATGCATGGCAAAATCGCCCTGGATGGCAAGAATTCCGACGGTTTTGTGGCCGTTGGTCATAAAATCCGTTCTCGGTTCTTGGTCATTAACCGTTGAAATTGGTTGGTGGCCAATTCCAAGAAAGCGGCTAACATGACACTAGAGCATCTGTTGTACAATAGTCATATGCATCGAACTCGACAATTTCTGGTAAACCTGATCTTCGACCCCGAATACAATGGCTACGTCGCGGACGTGCCGCAACTGCCTGGCTGTATGTCCCAAGGCAGGACAGTTGAGGCAGCATTGAGAAATGTACGGAAGGCCATCACTCTGTACCTCAAAGCCGCACGCCACGAAGAAATCGCTCCGCTTCCTGAAGTGCTCACGAGTCAAGTGGAGGTTCGCGTGTGAGGCGCCTGGCTGGGATTTCCGGGCGCAGGGCTGTTCGTGCTTTCGAGCGAGCCGGCTTCGCTGCCGGCAAGCCTGAAGGCAGCCATGTCACGCTGAAGAAGCCCGGCTTCCCTATCCTGGTTATCCCCTTGCACCGCGAAGTTTCCCCCTTTCTTCTCCGCTCCCAAATTAAGCGCGCTGCGCTGACGGAACAGGAGTTTCTCGCACTGCTCTAAGTTGGCCCCACAAAATAACGCGCTTCATTGTGCGGCACGCCACTACAGCCAATTCCGGCTACCCCCATTCGCTCTTACCACCCTCGTGTCTGCAGCAACTCCTTCGGATCCATCTTCTGCACGTCCAGGCCCTTCATAGCTTCGCCGACTTCAGCCGAGCACTCCGCCAGCACTTGCGGTTCATTGTAGTGTGTCGTGGCACGGACAATAGCCTTGGCGCGCTGTGCGGGGTCGGCAGACTTGAAGATTCCCGAGCCCACGAACACCGCTTCGGCTCCAAGTTGCATGACGAGCGAAGCGTCCGCGGGGGTGGCGATTCCGCCGGCGGAAAAATTCGGTACCGGCAGCTTGCCGTTCTGGCTGACCCATTTGACCAAATCGTAGGGCGAACCGAGCTCCTTGGCTTTGGACATCAATTCCTCTTCGCGCAATGTGGTGAGCTGGCGAATCTCGCTGGTAATGGCGCGAATGTGCCGCACGGCTTCCACAATGTTCCCCGAGCCCGCTTCTCCCTTGGTGCGAATCATCGCCGCGCCTTCGCCGATGCGCCGCAGCGCCTCGCCGAGGTTGCGCGCGCCGCACACAAATGGCACTTTGTAATTCCACTTGCTGATGTGGTGCTCTTCATCCGCGGGCGTCAATACTTCGCTTTCATCGATGTAATCCACGCCCACGGCTTCCAGCACCTGGGCCTCGGCAAAGTGGCCAATGCGCGCCTTCGCCATCACCGGAATGGTCACGACGGCCATGATCTCCTTGATGATCTTGATGGAGGCCATGCGCGCCACGCCGCCCTCCTTCCGGATGTCAGCGGGCACGCGCTCGAGCGCCATCACGGCAGCAGCGCCTGCGCCCTCCGCAATCTTGGCCTGCTCAACTGTGGTGACGTCCATAATAACGCCGCCCTTCAGCATTTCCGCCAAGCCCACTTTCAATTTCATCGCTTGGTCATACTCCCACATGGCATTCCTCCTTTTCAGACGGATGATTTATTGGCCGCGGCGCGCCTTCCTCGCAGCGGCGTCGGCCGAAGTTTCGAATCCTGTTCCGCGCCCAGGCAGGCAATCATCCCGGGCAGCGCTTGAATGTCCGCGAGCGAGGTGCGGAAATTCACGATGCACGCCCGCAGGACAAATGCTCCCCCAATCACGGCGTTCGTCATAAACGCCTCGCCACTTTTCTGCAATGCCGCCAGCACGGCTTTGTTGAGATCGTTCAGATATTCCTCAGTCGGCACATCGCCCGGGATGAGGTCGCGCGGCACATAGCGGAAAGTCGCGATGCTCAAACCCTGCCGGAAAGCCTGCAACTCGGGGTGAGCCGAGACGAGTTCAAACAGGGTCTCCGCCAGGCGAATGTCATCGCCGATCATCTTCGCGTAACCTTCGCGCCCCACCTGCCGGATGGCCAGCCAGATCTTTAGCGCCCGAAAGCTGCGCGAGTTTTCCGGGCCATACTCAAAGTAGTTAACCGCCTGCTCCGCATCTTGTAGCAACTGGTAATATGACGGACGGTGCTGAGTGAAAGCGTCGCGCAAGGCATTCCGGCTGCGCACGAGCGCGCATCCGGCATCGAGCGGCGCGTAGAGCCACTTATGGGGATCGACGGCCACGGAATCGGCAAGGGCCATTCCGCGCAAATCCGCCGGCGCGTTCGGCGCCACAGCCGCGAAGCCCCCGTAGGCACCGTCCACGTGGAACCAGAGGTCATTTTCGCGCGCGATGGCGGCAATTTCCGGCAGCGGATCGACCGCGCCGGTGCTCACCGTCCCGGCCGTGCCGATCACCATGAAAGGCAAATCGCCCCGGGCGCGATCGGCGGAAATTTTCTCACGCAATTCTGCGATGTTGATTCGCTGGTCGGAACCTGCCGAAACCCAGTTGATGGAATCAAGGCCCAGGCCGAATAAATCAACAGCCTTGTGAAGCCAGGTGTGAGTCTCCACCGAAGCGTACACGCGCAGGCGGCGCGAGCCCTCGCCGGCCATCCCGTGCGTGCGCGCATCCCAGGTGACGCGAGCTTTGCGAGCCGCCAGAAACGCGACCATGTTGGCCATATTCCCGCCGGTCACCAGGATTCCGCCCGCGTCGCGTGGAAAGCCGATCATCTCCGTAATCCAGCGGATGGTTTGCGCCTCAATTTCACTCGCCACGGGCGACAGAATCCAGCCGCCCACATTGGGATTGATGGCAGACGCCAGCATCTCTCCCAGAACTCCCACCGGCGCCGGAGGCGAGGTGATGAAGCCCCAAAAACGCGGATGGCCGTTGAAGAGCGAATGCTCCATCAGCAGCTTTGCCGTCTCATCCAACAAAGTCTCAGTGGGCGTCCCGTGTTCGGGCAGAGGCGAGTCTCCCAGGAGCGCACGAATTTGCAGCGGCGATTCGGCGGGGGTGACGGGCCGGCCGCGCAGCGAGCCCAGCAATTCCGCCACGCGGTCAACCAGGCGATGACCCAGCGCGCGAAATTCCTCCGGAGTCATCTCCAGCGGCGCATGGCGCGGCCCGGTTATTGAACTCGGCTTC
>JASHTO010000445.1 GCA_030040515.1 Terriglobia bacterium | reverse complement strand
TGATTGAAAAAAATGCGGCCGAAGTGGTCGCGGTCGGGGAAGATTTCTGCCTGGTGGGGCAGATTGGCTCCACCGCTATCCACCAGGTAGACGCAAGGCAGGCGATTCTGCTGCGCAATTTCCTGCGCGCGCAGGTGCTTCTTCACCGTCAGGGGAAAGTAGGCGCCCCCTTTTACCGTCGCGTCGTTGGCAACCATCATCGTCTCGCGCCCTGCGACGCGTCCGATGCCGATGATGATGCCGGCGCTGGGTGCTTCTCCGCTATGCAGATCCCAAGCCGCTAGTTGGCTGATTTCCAGGAATGGCGCGCCCGGATCCAGCAAGCGCGTCACCCGGTCACGCGCCAGGAGCTTGCCTCTTGCCACGTGCCGCGTCCGCGCCGCTTCCGGGCCGCCGAGAGCCACTCGCGCGGCACGAGCGCGCAACTCCTTCGCCAGCTCCTGGTTATGCGCGAAGTTTCTTCGGAACGACCCCGCTTCCGGATTGGTATGATTCTCCAGTTTGGCCATGGCAAGCACTTCAAACAAGGGCAAATCTTCGCCCGGATAGTGAAAAATGACATTCGTTTGAGTTTTTTGCAAGCACTTGAAGCAGACCCCGCTGTGACCTCATAATTCAATTGGGCTATGAAGAAGCGCAACAAAAATTTGGCGAAGGGGCCTGCGGCCTTTCATGTGATGGCTAAGCCCACGGGTCCGATTTGCAACCTGGACTGCCGCTACTGTTTCTACCTCGAGAAGGAAAATCTCTACGGCCAGAAGCGCGATTGGGCCATGCCCGACCCGGTTTTGGAATCGTACATTTCGCAGTTCATCACCGCGCAGGAGGCTCCGACCATTACCTTTGCCTGGCAGGGTGGTGAGCCGACCCTGCTCGGCGTGGATTTCTATCGCAAGGTCGTGGCCATTCAGAAGAAATACGCCAACGGAAAGCGAATCGAGAACGCGTTTCAGACCAATGGCGTCCTGCTTGACGATGCGTGGGGCGAATTTCTGGCTGAAAACAATTTTTTGATTGGAATCTCCATTGACGGCCCGGCAGAGCTCCACGATTTTTATCGCGTGGATAAGGGTGGCGCGCCCACGTTCGAGCGGGTCATGCGCGGCCTGCGATATCTCAAGAAGCACCAAGTGGAATTCAACGCACTCACGGTGGTGAATCGCCAGAATTCCCAGCACGCGCTGCGTGTTTATCGATTTCTGAAGGGCATTGGCGCGCAGTTCATGCAGTTCATCCCCATCGTCGAGCGAGTGGCGAAAGCGGCCAATCCCGATGGCCTGGTGCTGATCGCTCCGCGCGACCCGCACACGGCGGAGGTCTCCGATTGGTCCGTCGAGCCGCGTCAGTTCGGCGTTTTTCTCTGTGAGATTTTTGACGAGTGGGTGCGCAAGGACGTGGGACAGTATTACGTTCAGATTTTTGACGTCGCGCTGGAGAGCTGGATGGGTTTAATCCCCAGCTTGTGCGTTTTCAGGCCGACTTGCGGCGCGGCGATGGCGCTCGAACACAATGGAGACCTCTACTCCTGTGACCACTACGTCTACCCTGAAAACAAATTGGGGAACATTCTCGAGCAGCCGCTTCAGGCGCTGGTGAATTCACCCCAGCAGCGAGCCTTCGGCCTCGACAAGCGCGATTCCTTGCCGCGCTATTGCCGCGAGTGCGATGTGCGCTTCGCCTGCAACGGCGAATGCCCGAAGCATCGCTTCATCTCAACCCCGGACGGCGAGCCTGGCCTCAATTACCTCTGCGCCGGTTATAAGCTTTTCTTCAAGCACATCGACCCTTACATGAAATTCATGGCCAACGAACTCCGCCACCAGCGTCCCCCTGCCAACGTCATGTCGTGGATTCACCAGCAGGAGCATTCCGGTGCGGTTGCCACAGAATTGGCGCCGTAAACTGCCTTTCGCGATCAACGAAGAATTGTGGTTGGGATTTACGTTGCGTTTCCGAAACTGATGACGCCGATGGCGAGAAAGAGGATCCCGATTCCCGCCAGGCAATAGCTGAGTGTGGCGCGCCCAACGCCCTTCCATTCTCCGCTCAGGAAGCCCCACATTATGCCGGCGATGATATCGATCGACAAGAACTCCGGCCAGCCGACGATTTTTCCGAGCGAACCCAGGGAATCTGCGCCCATTCCGTACACGACCATGCCGCTGTACCAGAGCACTCCCATCAGGGCCGCACCTAGTGCGTAGCCCACGCCGCCGGCTTTTGCCGCAAAAACTCCCCAGGTTCGGTTCTTGTTCAACAGATAAAAACAGTAAGCGGCATTGGGCAGGAAGCCGGTGCTGACGGCGACCGCCCAAATTCCATTGCCGGCCATGGCCGTCGATGTCCCCGCCCGCAACGAAAACTGCCGCATTTCCTCGCCGAAAACAAAGGCGAAGTTGGCCATGGAAGAAAAGATCCCGGAGAGAATGCAGATAATGAGCCCCACAGTGAAGCCAGAGCCTTCCGAAGAAGATGATTTGCCGGAAGCCTTATCGCGCTCGCGGCGCTTCCCCGCTACCCCCAGCAAGACCAGACCCAGGATCATAACCAAGGTTCCCGCGATCAACGCCAAACCTTGCCGGGAGCCCAGTTGATCGGGATACAGGATGGTCATCGGCAAAAGAGATCCAACCGAAGAAGTGATACCCAGAATCACCGCGAAACCGAGCGCCAGCCCTACGCGGGAGATTCCCTGGCCGAACAGGATGCCGCCAATGCCCCAGGCGAACCCGAATACGGCTATCTTGGCCAGCGCCGCCGCGGAGCACTGGTGAAGCACGCCCGCGAGATGCGGAATTGTCGCCAGCGCGATGACCCAGGGAAGAATCAGCAATCCGGAGACAGAATAACCCAGCCAGATATTCTCCCAGCGCCAGGCGGCAAGCCGCTTCATGGGGGCGGCAAAGCTGCCATTCAGCATTCCACCCGCAAAAACCAGCGTCAGACCCAGGGCGATTTGATGGCCCATCATACCTCTTGACCCACTCGCCGCGCGTCACTTGGGATTGCAACAGAGCGCACCAGCACGCGCCCACACCATCAATCCCGCCGCGTCGTGTAACGGCGCGTCATTCCCGTGCAGGATGCGGGAGGGAAACCAGCGGGCACGCTTGGCCGCTCAGGATGCCGATTCGAACGACTTGACGGCGTCGGCGACGCTATTGTAAACGTCGAAGACCGTGACCAGCTTCGTGATATGAAGTTGTTCTTTGAAACGCTTGGTGAGATTCGCCAGCTTCAGGTTGGCGCCCTGGTTCTGCGCGGAGGTGAACCCCGCCACCAGAGTGCCCAGGCCGGCGCTATCAATGTAAGTCACTTCCGCAAGGTCGAGAACCAGGCGGGTCTTGCCCCGGCTCAGGATATCCTTCAGCAAGGTGCGGAGCTGGTTGCTTTCCTCACCCAGTGTGATCCGGCCGGCCAATTCCACTACCGTAACGCCGTTCACTTCCTTCTCCACGGTGTTTAACGCCATACCTTCCCTCCTGTTGTCTCGTTCGGGGCGACCAACCGGTCACGAGACTTCACCCCACCCTCGGCCGCGGATGGGGGGTGATTCTTCCCACGCGGGAACGCGCATTCTACAAGGCTCTGGCGATAATGTAAATGACCGGATGATTTCGAAGAAGACCCCATTCCGAGGCGTTATTTCGGGGAAGCGGCGCTTTGCCAATTGAGTGATAGATGGTCGCCATCGGCTTCCACGGCAAGAGTGGGAACAAAGCCTCCCGGCGCGGGCATCTTGATGGTCTTATTCAAGTCGGCCCCTGGGTCTTTTGCTTCGATGTGGACTGAAAGTTCTGATGTGCCGGCGGGCACGGTGATGGTTTGCTTAAAACTGCCTACGTGTGAACCCTTGATCCCTAGGAATCCATGCTTTTCTCTCTTGCCTTCGAAAGTGTGACTAAAAAGGGGTTGTCCGCCGCCGGTAAACGTAAATGTCGCCTCTTTGAAACCGAAGTTACATGTCACCGTAACAATCCGCGGGATATTGGCGAATTTTGGGGGCTCAGGCTTGGCGACCGGTGCGGGTGCCGCTGGCTGCGGAGGCGGAGTGGCAGCCACCGGCTGAGGTTGCTCAGGCGCAGGCGCTGGTGCCGTGGCGGCAACTGACGCCGCCTTCTTCGGCTTCGCGACGACAGGCTTTCGCGTAACCACCGGTTCAGAATTTGCAGTGGGCGCTGTCTGTACAGGAGCCACGGCCGGAGGAGAAGTTGAAATTGGATTGGCGCCAGTCGAGGGCGGAGTTGCCGGCGGTGCTTGCGCCGCAGCTTGCGGAGGCGGCGCGGGCGCCTTCGAGGAATGATGCCCAAAGAAAGCCCACGCCAATACTATCGCCAGCACCACCGCCGCTACGCTCGCCAGCACAGGAATGAGATTTGACTTGGCCGCGGGCGCTCCGGAAGCAGGGACTTCGACTCGTTCAGCCGCCTCTTCCACGATGGGTTGAGGTGCCGGACCTCGTGGCGGAGCTTGCGGTCCGGCGGCTGGAGAAGGTGTGGAAACCTCCGGCGCGCGCATGGGAATTGTCGGCGGCATGGTCGGCTGAGCAGGCGGAGGCATTGTTGCCCCGCGCGCCGGCGGCGTGGGCGATGGTGCGGCGGATAGTTCAGGCGCAACGATCTGCTCTCTCGACACCGATTCCATTGAAACCATGGGGGAAGGCTTTGCTGGCATAGCCGGGGCCGAGGGCGTGCCTGCGGCGAGATTCGGCGCTTGCGTCTGGTCGATCAAAGGTTGAGCCAGTGTAACCGGCGCGGGCTTTACCTGCGGCGGCAGTGAGGACCCTGGCGAAGGCGCGGCGGCAACTCCCGCCGAGGGAGGCTGCGCTACCCCTCTCAATAAATCCGGGATCGACATCGCCACCGTCCGCTCCGAATGCGGGGCGGCGGGCGGCGAGGCAGGAGGTGGCGTCGCCACCTGCGGTGGCGGCGTCGCGGACTTCCTCAAGCTCGGAATCGGCATCGCCATGGTGTGATTGATTGCGGCCGCCGAAGGCGACTCAGAAGGCTCGGGCGGTGCAGCCGCTTGCGGTGATGGCGCAGGCGAATTCGGCCTCGGCACCGGCTGCGGCGTCGCAGCCTTCCTTAGACTCGGGATCGGCATGGCCATCGTGCGGTCGACCGCAGGGGTCGAGGGGGGCTCCGGGGGAGCCGCGGCTTGTTGAGGTGGAGCAGGTCTCGGCACCGGCTGCGGCGTGGCCGCTCTCCTCAAACTCGGGATCGGCATCGCCATGGTATGTTCCACTAAGGGTGGTGCAGGAGGCTCAGGCTGAGGGGTCGCTTGCGAAGGCGGCGCTACGAGGTCAGGCTTTGCCGATGCTGACCTCATCAAATCCTGAATTGACATGGCCATCGTGTGCCCCACCGCCGGAGCATCCGCTTCCGGTGCGGTGGGCGCGGGCTGCGAACGTGGCTCTCGGCCATACTGAAGATCGTCCAAGTCGCCCAGCAGTTCGCGCGCGGTGCTGTAACGTTTCTCACGGTCCTTCGCCAGGCATCTGTTCACCACATAATCGTGCGACGAGGTCAGCTCGGTATTCAGGCTACTCGTATCTGGCGGCTCTTCATAAACAATCTGGAACATCACGGCTGCGGTGTTGCCGGCGAAGGGTTTCTTGCCCGTGAGCATCGTGTAGAGCATGATGCCCAGGGAAAAGATGTCCGTGCGGGCGTCGATTTCGCCCCCCTTTACCTGCTCCGGCGACATGAAGGAAGGCGTCCCCAGGATTCCCACGGTGCGCGCCACACCTTCATGCGCTAACACCTTGGCGATTCCGAAATCTGTAATCTTGGCGCGCCCATCCTCGGTCACCAGGATGTTCGCAGGCTTCAGGTCGCGATGGACCACCTGATGGCGATGCGCGTAATCCAGCCCGTCGGCGACCTGCCGAATCAAATTGAGCGATTCCTGCACGCTCAGGCGCTGGCCGGATTCGATGATCTTTTCGAGCGTCGCGCCCGGAACCATCTCCATCACAATGCAACTGGTCTGGGTTTCCTGGTCGTCGAAGGCGTCGTGGATGGTGACGATGGAGGGGTGGGTCAGCCGCCCGGCGGCGCGGATTTCGCGCATGAACATCTGCTGTGGGCTATTGCCGGTCTCGTCCGGGGCAGCGCTGAGGGAAAGGACCTTCAGCGCAACCTCGCGGTCGATGGTGGGGTCGGAGGCCTTGTAGACGATTCCCATGGCGCCCCGGCCCAGCTCCGAGATGATGTCGTAACGGCCAACCTTTTTCATGGTCCTGCTTCAACGTCAAAAGGCAATTGTATCGCGGGCGTACGGCTCATTCCATCCGGTTGCATCCCGCCGGTGGTTGCCGAGACTTGGGTATTGCCGGGAGCGGAAATCCCGCGCCGGACGTTCAGTACGTCACTTCACTTCGCATCGAGGCGCTTCTCCACCACGGGGAAGCGACATAGGGTTTACCTTCATCCGGCACCCCCAAGCCCTATCGGCCGGAATCGGGTTTTTCTTCACCGCCAACATATCACATTTTGGGACAGGAAATAGCAAAGAGCTAACGATATAGTACTCAAGTACTATATGGCTGCACATTCGTACTTTGGGGGCTATTTCGTGGATTTCGGAGGGAAAAACATCATTTCTGGCCGAGAGTCTTCTTCAGCTCCTGCAATTCCTTCTCGAGGCGATTCTGGCGGCGGTGAATGATCCAGGCATAAAAGACGAAAATAGCCCAGACAATTCCGTAGGCAAAAACCAGGTAAAGGTTGACCATTTCATGCTCCCGAAGAGGAATCGCATAATCGCCGCAGGCGCGCCACCTCGCGCCGGAGCGCTGCCACCCGCACGTATTGCCGCACCAGATAAGAAAATAGAAGTAGGAATGCCGCCCAGGTGACAAACACGGCTACCCACATGCGCGGATCAAGCTGCCCTCCGCCGCCCATCACCGGCCCGGGATGCTGCCCGCGATAGTTCTTCATGCGGATGACCCAAAAATCGAAGACGGCGTCCACAACGCCGAGAATACTGACCACGGCTGCGAGCAAGGCTGCTCGCCCGGGAGCGATGACATAACTCCGCAGCATCAAATAACCCACAAAAAGAAGCCACAGGAAGAAAGTGG
>JASHTO010000444.1 GCA_030040515.1 Terriglobia bacterium | reverse complement strand
GCCTGCTGGCGGTGCTGGAGTACGCGCTGAGCCACGGCTATTCGCGGTTACGCGTGCAGACGGATTCGGAGTTGATGGCCCAGCAGATTGCCGGCCACTACAAGGTTCGGAGCCTGGACTTGAAGCCTTTGCACGCGCACGCTCAGGCCTTGATCGCGCGACTGGAATCCTTTTCAATCCAGCACGTCTACCGCGAGCAGAACCGCGAAGCCGACCGTCTGGTGAACCGGGCGTTGGACGATCAAGAGCGCGGGATTGCACCGCCGCCGGCTTCTAACGCGCCTTCTTCGAAACCCATCAGCATTTCGGCGACTTTTCGCGACGGTTTGCTCCATCCACATACACAACTTCCCCTGCTTGAAGACGAACAAGTGGATTTGGAGATTCGGCGCAAGAAGTAAGCAGGTTGAGGGCCGTCGCGCCGGGCAACAACTCCAAATTCCTGTATAATAAAATTGCAGATGGATGAAGGGCTTTTTCGGGGATGCGGTGTGACGCCCGGCTTCACGGCCGCAGCGAGAATCAAGGGAGAAACGTCTCGATGGCACAGCGAATGGTTAAATGCGTCAAGCTGAAAAAGGAGCTTCCCGGGCTGGACGAGGCGCCGTGGCCAGGCGAACTTGGCCAGCGCATTTACGACAACGTTTCCCAGGAGGCGTGGAACCAGTGGCTGAGTTTCCTGCGGATGCTGATCAACGAATATCGTCTGGTGCCTTCAACCAAGGAGGCCCAGGAATTCATCGCCGGCCAAATGGAGCAGTTCTTTTTCGGCACGGGGTCGGCGCTTCCCCCGGGTTATGTCCCGCTGAAGTAAATCATTTCCAATTTCAAGGAGACCCATGCGATTCAAGGCATCAACCCTACTCAGGCTTTCGGCAATCGGATTCTCATTCGTGATTTTCAGTCTCCCGCTTCACGCCGGGCAGGCCCCTGATGGCGCCGACCTGTTTAAGAAAAAGTGCTCGATGTGCCATGCCCCTGACGGCAAGGGTTATTCGGCCATCAAAACCCCGGACTTCACCGATCCCAAGGTGCAGGCTTCGATGACGGATCAGGAAATGGCCGACGTCATCAAGAACGGAAAAAAAGGTACGGCCATGCCCGCCTTTGCGGATAAGCTGACGGATGACGAAATCAACTCGCTGGTCACTTACATTCGTTCTCTTGATAGCAGCAAGAAAAAGTAAGCGTCGGATGAGCAAGGCCCTGCTGCCGCGACCGATTGTAGCGGCGGTCCCGCCTTGTCGGGATCGACGCTAAAAGACAAAAGGCTTGATAATGGAAAAAATAGTGAAGACGGACGCGGAGTGGAAGCAGATTCTCACTCCTGAACAGTATCAGGTGACCCGCCACGGAGGAACCGAGTGCGCCTTCACCGGCCAGTTCTGGGATTTTCACGATGAGGGCGTATTCCGCTGCGTTTGTTGCGGCGCCGACCTTTTTCATTCCAAAAAGAAATTCGAGTCCGGAACGGGCTGGCCGAGCTTTTGGGATCCCGTCGAGAACCAGAACATTCAACTCAAGACGGATAACAGTTACGGCATGAGGCGCACGGAGGTGCAGTGCGCCCGGTGCGACGCCCACCTGGGCCACGTATTTGAAGACGGTCCTCCGCCCACTCACCTGCGCTATTGCATCAATTCCGCCGCGCTCAAATTTGTGAAAGACAAATGAAGAGTGTCCTATAGAACCACCGGAACTTTTGCTCCCTCAGACGTCCCCAATTCCGCGAGCTGTTTTTCCAAATCCGCTAGGGCGTTTTGCAGCATTTCGAGATGCCGCGGGTGCAGGCTTGCCTGCATCTGCTGTTGCAAGCGGGCGCGCGCCAGCAGCAGCGTTTCCTTTCTCCGAAGTGCTGCAGCCGCTTCCGGGGTTATGCGTTTTGACGACGCTTTCTTATCCTCCTGCGACGTTTCCATTTGCGACTCCACTGATTTGCTTTCCCAACCTCGGGCCATGGGTCTCCTCATATCAGATGCACAGATGACGGATTCAGCCTCCCGCGCAAATTCGTGAAATCACCCTGCCCAGCGCATCTGCAAAGACGTCCCGCGCAGGCAGAAGGCTGAGGACAAGAAATCCCTCCGAGGGGAAATCATAAAAGTGTCCGGGGTGAACCGAGACGCCTTCTTGAACAAGCAATTCCGCCACCCAATCATCGTCGCTGCGTGTGGAGGGCACGCGCAAAATAGCGTACCAGCCGCCCTCGACCTTCAGCCTGCTCACGGGCAAGCCGGGGACAAGCAATTCGTCGAGCTTGCCCAGGTTGGCTTGCACGCGCTGAAGGATTTCAGATTGAATGTTACATCGATGCGCAAGCCACTCGGGCGCCGCGAGCGCCACCGGCGCGTTCACCGAAAGGTAGGTATCGGCAATCACCTCGAGGCGAGCCAGGGCTTCGCTTTGCAATTCCCGCGGGCCATTCACCACAATCCACCCGAGCTTCATCTGCGGCAATGCACAAATTTTGGACAGCCCGCTGAGCGTGAACGTGAGCGCCACCGATTCCTGCGCATGAGTCACCACTCGTTCCGCGTCGCTTTCGAACCCATAATCGGCAAAGACCTCGTCGGCGACAAGCGCGGCGTTATTGCGTCGGCAAACCTCGCCCATGCGCCCCAGCTCAAGCTTTTTTGAGAACGATCCTGTGGGGTTATTGGGATGAACCACCAGCACGGCGCGCGAGCGAGGTCCACACTGGGCGGCGAGCGCATCCAAATCCACCTGCCAACCGTCGTGGTAGACGAGCGGGTAAGTGAGCACTTCAACGTCATTCAGCGCGCCGAGAAAATCGAAGAGCGGATAACTGGGCTGGGGGGAGAGGATCTGATCACCCGGGTTGGCCAGCAGCCGGAATACGAAAGAGTAGGCTTCGCTGGTGCTGGTGGTGAGAAAGATCTGGTCGGGATGGAGCTCAACCCCGCGCTCGCAGTAGTAGCGCGCCACGGCTTCCCTAGCCGTGCGCAGACCGCGCGGGTCAGGTTGGTAAACTAGTGAGCGTGAATCCCGGAGTGGTGCAAGAATCTCTTCCGCGCTGAGCGCCAGGCCGCAGTGCGTGGGGTTCGATTCGGTCACGTCCAGAATGGACAACCCGCGCGCCCGGCGTTCGCGCAAAAGTTCTGAAAGTCGATTCGGTTTGAGCGGCCAGTTGGTGCGAGTTGAAAACATAGGAGCAGGATTCAGGAGTCAGGGGTCAGGAGCAAGGCGGCAATCATTTCCATTTTTTCTCCTGAATTCTAAGTGTTTCTGATCACCTTCAGTAATCCATCCATGGATTCACGTGTGCTTTCCATTTTATTGCCGTCCGGGCGGCGATAGTGTGTCTCGAGTGACATGGTTCCGTTGTATTGATCTTTCATCAGCGCCTGGAACTGTCCATGAAAATCGATGACGCCACCACCCACGGGCCTCCAACGCCATTTTCCGGTTTGGGGGTCGCGCGCTGCGTCCTTAACGTGCATATGACGGAACAGGCCGCGCACGTGGTTGTAGCCGTCGGGGTAAGCCACCTCGTTCATCACGGCGGCATTGCCCGGGTCCCAATTGCCGCGCAGCCAGGGTGAATTGATGTCGCGAAGGATGCGCCCCAATTCCGCGCCCGTGGCGACGTTGCAGGAGGGCTCATTCTCCAGCACCAGCAGAATTTTGTTGCGCTCCGCCAGCGCTGTGGCCTTCTTCAAACGCTCCACGACGTGCGGATGGGCTTTATCCGGATCCGGCACGCGCCAGTAGCTGAAGATGCGCACTTTTTCCGTGCCGAAAAGTCTGGCGATTTGGAACGACTTGTTCAGAACTTCTTCCGCGTCCTGCTCAGTGAACTGCGCGTTGAAAGTGTCGCGCTTTTCGGAAGCTTGCGCGGGCATTTCCGGGAGATTCCATTTGTAAATGGGTGAGGCGATATCCGAAACGCGAAAACTGCGTTTCTCAATGAGCTGCTTTGCACTCTCCAGTTCCGGCTGCGACATGCTCATGATGTTCTTGCCGCCGATGGTGCGCAATTCGCAGTAGGAGAGCGAATAGCTGGATATAAATTCGAGGGCCTGGTCGAGGTCGGCGGAGATCTCGTCTGTAATGACGCCCAGCTTGAAAAGAATGGGGTTCGCGTCCGGCGTCGCGGCGCTGAGAGAACTCACCGCGCCCAACGCGCCCACTGCCTTGCAAAATTCTCTGCGTGTCCACCCGTTCTTCATGTCATCCTGCCCCCGGGAAACAACGTCATTTCGAGGCCGGTCGAGACTTGGGCCGTCCTCACTTGCTCGCCCCGCGTCTCTTCATAATAGCATTACTCGCGGTCCGGCTAATCAGTTGGAAGATCTCCCGGCTTTGCCGGAGGAAGATTACTCGGCGCAGGCAAAGAGGGAATCCTTTCTTGGTGCCTCAGTGGTGAGGACCGTCCTCCAGATTCCGGTTGACCCACTCCACCCAATTCAGCGAAATTAACTGTGCGGCTTTGTTGCGGGCGAGGGGTTAAGGTGCGCCGGCTGTCCCGAACAGCGGCGCATAACCAAAGGATTCAACACCGTGCGCGGAAAAGCTCGTGCCAAATCGAATATGGACACCGGTATTGCTCTGAACAATTCGGAACAGAAAGCTCCGCCGGCAATTCCCGCGGAAATGCGCGCGGCGGTTTTAGACGGCGTGGGATTCAGCCACCTGAGAGTGCGCAAGGTCATAACGCCTCGCCCGGGGCCGGGGCAGATGCTGGCTCGCGTGGACGCGGCGGGCATCTGCACGTCGCTTATCAAGCTGATCGAGCAAGGCTCGGCGCACTCGCTGCTCTCCGGGTGGGACGTCTCGCGCTTTCCCGTGGTTCTGGGGGACGAGGGCTCGGTGACGCTGGTGGAAGTGGGCGCCGAATTGCGATCGCGCTATCACCCGGGCGAGCGCTATGTCATCCAGCCGGCCGTGGACACTGCTCCCATCAATCACCGCGAACGTTACAAGGAACAGGGCAAGGGCGTCAGCAAAGTTGCACTGGGATACACGCTGGACGGGCATCTGGCGGAATATATTTTAGTCAGCGAGGAAGTTCTGGCGGCGGGATGCCTGTTGCCGCTTCCCGATTCCAGCCTGCCTTTCGCCCACGCGGCCTTGAGCGAGCCGTTTTCCTGCGTCATCTCCGCGCAGGACCATCATGTTCACTTGACGCAGTCCGACGCGCTGAAGCCGCGCGGGGTGACCAAGGGCTTGAAGCGGGGAGGCGTCACAGTAATTTTGGGCGCGGGAGCCATGGGGCGAATGCACGTGGCGCTGGCCATGAGCTATCACCCACGGGCCATCGTGGTGGCGGACCTGGTGGAATCGCGCCTCGAGCTGGTGCGAACGTTCTTCGGCCCGAAGGCTGTGACCGACGGAATCCTGCTCCGCACGCTCAATCCCTCAAGCCGCGGCCTTCAGTCTGTGGTGAGTGAGTTGACAAACTTCGCGGGCGCGGATGATGTGATCGTCGCTGTCGGCTCGCGCAAGGCGATTGCCGATGCCCAGATACTGCTCGGGCGCGGCGGCGTTCTGAATCTGTTTGGCGGGCTTAAGAAAGGCGAGGATGTGGTGGACTTTGATACCGGGCTCGTCCACTACAAGGAGATCAACATCACCGGGTCAAGCGGCGGCTCACCCTGGGATATCGCGCGCACACTGGAATTGATGGCCGGGAAGGAAATCGACGCCGGCGGCCACATCGCGCAAATCGGCGACCTGGAGCACGTTCCGGAATTTCTCGCGCGAATCAAGGCTCAGACGATCGATGGGAAGGCCGTGGTTTATCCCCACCGGCGTACGAGCGAAATCCGCACCGTAAAATCCTGGAGCGCGCAGGATGAATGGGAATATTTAAAGTAGTCTTTCGTAGCGCAGGCGTGAGAAGCTGTGAAAAAATAAACAATCTCACACCAAGGCGCAAAGTCACCCAAGGCGGAAGTACTTTGCTTTCTTAGCGGTGCTTCGCGCCTTGGCGTCTTTGCGTGAGGCGTTTTTCTGCTGAATAGATTTCTTCACAGCTTTGGATGCCCGTGCTACAGCGGGTGCGATGGCCGCGCTATCCATCTCGCTTTCACAGTAATTCTGAATTTCTAGTAACATCACCCCGTGCCACTCACCGGCCATCGCACCTTCGTCGGCTTCGGCTTCGGCGCCATTCAGGCGGGCCTGTTCCTTTATGAGGCCTATCGCTCCGGAGGATTTGCACGCCTGGTGGTGGCGGAAGTTGTACCGGATTCCGTCGAAAGGCTGCGACGCAATTATGATGAGTATTCGCTCAACATCGCCCACGCTGACCGTGTGGAAACTACGCGGGTTGGGCCGGTAGAAATCGAAAATCCCTCTGTGGCTGCGGACCTCGCGCGCCTAGTGGACGCGGTTGCCGATGCGCAGGAGATTTCCACGGCCGTCCCCAGCGTTAATTACTACGTTGGGTCGGGGCCGGGCAGCATTCATCGCATTCTGGCTGAAGGTCTGCGCAAAAAAGCGGCAAGGGGCGGCCCGCGCGCGGTGGTTTACGCCGCCGAGAACCACAATCGCGCCGCGGAAATTCTGGAGGAGGCGGTCTTTTACGAAATTCCCGCCGCCGAACGTGCAGCCGCGCGCCGGCAAGTCTGTTTTCTCAATACCGTCATTGGCAAAATGAGCGGGGTCATCGTGGGAGCGGATGAGGTTCAGGCTCGCCGATTGACCCCTATCACGCGTTTGGGCTGGCACGCCTTCCTGGTGGAATCGTTCAACCGCATCCTGGTTTCGCAAGTGAAATTTCCCGAAGGCGATGCGCCATTTGAACGCGGCATCACCGCCTTTGTAGAAAAACCCGACTTGCTGCCCTTTGAAGAAGCCAAACTTTACGGTCACAACGCCGCGCACGCCCTGGCGGCTTACCTCGGCGAGCTGCGTGGGCTTCCGACCATCTCCGATTTGCGCCAGTCTCCCGACCTTCTTGCCTTCATTCGCGCCGCGTTCCTGGAGGAATCGGGTGCGGCGCTGATTCGCAAGCACGCGGGCAAGGATCGCCTCTTCACGCCCGAAGGCTTTGCCGTGTACGTGGACGATTTGGTGGAACGCATGACCAATCCCCATTTGTACGACAGCGTGGCGCGAGTGGGCCGCGATCCCCAGCGCAAGCTGGGTTGGGACGACCGGCTGGTGGGGACCATGCGCCTGGCCATCCAACAGAATTTAATGCCTCGGCGGTTTGCCCTGGGAGCTACCGCGGCTCTGGTTGCGCTCGACCCGTCCTTTATTAATGTGGATATGCCCGCGCGCGATCTGCTCGAGCCCATTTGGGGCATGAAAACGAGAGAATCGGCCGAGGCGGCGAAGGTCTTAAGCCTGATCGATGAAGCGAAGCAAAGATTGAAGCAGTGGCGCGATTCGGGGTTTCAGGAAATCGGTGGACAGTAGGCAATCCCTTCATCGAGTCTCAGTGAAGAAAATCTTCAATTGCGTCTCCCGCCGCGCGCACGCCGTTTTCGGCCCGCACTTTTTCTCCTAATTCCGATGCATGGTGGGCGTAATTCGCATCGGACAGCAATCGCGCCAACTCGTCAGTAGCTCGCCGGGAGGAATACCTGCTTCGCCTGATGATTCGCGCCACGCTCCGGCGCTGCAAGCGCGCGGCGTTGTCCGGCTGGTCGAACGCGAAGGGCACGATGAGCATGGGTTTCCCCGCGGCCAGGGCTTGCCCTGAAGTTCCAGCGCCTCCCTGGTGAACCACCACTGCGGCGTGCGGAAATATTTTGGAAAAAGGCGCGTAGGGAAACACCGCGACATTGTTCGGCAATGGTTTGCGCAGCACATTGTTTCCCACCAGGAGCACGGCGCGGCAGCCCAGTTTCCCGATTGCAGCCAGACTTTCCCGATAAAAACCTCCAGGTTGGAACACCGCGGACGAGCCGAGCGTAAATACCACTGGAGGAGGCCCGGCGTCGAGAAACCGCTCGAGTTCGGGATCGAGCCCCTGGCCGTGCTCGGCTTGATCGTAGAACGCGAATCCGGTAAGGCGCGTCGGCGCGGGCCAGTCGGGCTGAGGCTCGGCCAGAACTCGCGAAAACAGCGCCAGCACGCATTTGGGCGAGTGCTGTCCCTCGAAGCATGGGTCGCGCCCCGGCGACATACCCACTGACTTGCGAAATTCTCTTACCGGCGCGAACCACGGCCAGGTGGTGAAGCAGCCGAATTTCAGAAGAAGGCCGTTCACGGCGGGACCGAGCGCTTGAAGCCTGGTGAGGAACGGATATTGGGGAATCACCGGCGGGTCAAAGCGCGAGTAGAAAAGCATGGGTGTGGTCACAGTCGAGACCCAGGGCACGCCGGTCTTTTCCGCGGCGATCTGCGCGCCGTAGGTAATGGGGTGCGTCACGATCAGGTCCGCGTGGGTGAGCGCCTGCATCACCTCCTGATACGCGCCGGGGATGGAGGGGTACATGATTTTGCGAATCAGGTACTCGGGGCCGCGTTTTTCGTCCATCACCCGCCGCATCAGGTCCAGATCGCCGTGCTCCAGGTGCGGGCCCATGGGCGCGAACTTCAGGCCCGTTTGTTCGATTTTTGACCGGTAGAAGTTGCTGGTGGCCAGGGTGACTTCGTGCCCGCGCGCACGAAGCTCAAGGCCAATGGCCATGAAGGGGTGAAGATCGCCGAGCGAGCCGGTAGTGGTGAGTAGGATTCGCTTGCTCATCTGTTGATTAACCATATGCGAAGGCGGGGCGGCGTGTCACTCGCAAAGGAAATAAGGCAACGGGTCAGTTTGGAATTTAGGCGTAGGGGCACCCCTTGCGGGCGCCCTCCCGGCATTGCCGCAACTCGGGCAGGGACAAGCCCTGCCCCTACGAATTGGCCTAGGAAAATTTGAAAAATTCCCAGGGACGTGCTAACTTTTCCGCGTTGCCATAGTCTAACTATGCCAAGGAGACGAGACATGCACCAGAACGAAATTCCCCCGGGGACGCTC
This sequence comes from Terriglobia bacterium, assembly GCA_030040515.1. GTDB lineage: Bacteria > Acidobacteriota > Terriglobia > UBA7540 > UBA7540 > Bog-366. The sequence continues at coordinate 2,597 of JASHTO010000444.1, read as the reverse complement.
TACCTGCTGATCCTGAAGGCGCTGGCGCGCCACGGCGAGCTGCACGGCTACGAAATCGCCAACTGGATCGAGCAGATTTCAGACGACGTTTTGCAGGTTGAAGAAGGCTCATTGTACCCGGCGCTGCAACGCATGTTGATCAAGGGCTGGGTGAAAGCCAAGTGGGGCGTGACGGCAGGGAATCGGCGCGCCCGTTATTACCGCCTGACGCCGCTGGGGCGAAGGCGGCTTGAGGTCGAGGTGTCGCAATTCGAGCGCGTCATGCAGGCCATCACGCGGGCGATTCAGACGGCGTAGCGCAGACTTCGGGTTTTTCGAAGTCTGCGGCTTTTCAATTTCGGATGAATTAAGGCCGTGAGCATGAAAACCCGAAATTTATTCGCACGTTTTTATTAAATCAAAAAGCTCCCTCCTCCCAACTCCCCTCCCCCTCTTCCCTCTCCCCTGGGGAGAGGGAAGAGGGGGAGGGGAGTTGGGAGGAGGGGTTACTTTCTGGCGGTCGCGGTCAGGTTCCTTTGAGGGGCCAACCGCCGCAAAGTATCCGGCTTTTCCGGAGGATGAATACTTTGAGCAACGAGTCTTCGAAAGGGCTACATGTTTTCTGAGCTAGGCCGGCGGCTTCGGATGCTTTTTCGGCGCGAGCAATTCGACGCAGAATTGGACGAAGAAATGCGCCTGCACCGCGAATTGCGCGCTCGGGATGAAATCGAGCGCGGCGCTTCGGCTGAGGAAGCTCGCTATGCTGCGCAGAGGCGATTTGGAAATGACTTGGTCTTAAGAGAGGAGAGTCGCGACATGTGGGGATGGAACTGGCTTGAAGGTTTGGCGCAGGACGCGCGTTTTGCCTTGCGCGTGCTGCGGAAAAATCCCGGCTTCACGGCGGTGGCGGTGCTCACGCTGGCGCTGGGAATCGGTGCAAACTCGGCGATTTTCAGTGTGGTGAATGCTGTTTTGCTGAAGCCGCTGCCTTACGCCGATCCCGACCGTCTGGCGGTGGTCTGGGTGACGGAGCCGAGCAGCCCCGGTGGACTCTTTCCCGCAACAGGTCCCGACTTCCACGACTGGCAGGCGCAGAACCATGTGTTCGAGGGCATGTCCGCGATCACCGATGACGGAGCCACGCTGACCGGGGCGGGCGAGCCGCTCCAACTGCGCGGCCTTTCGGTCTCTCCCAACGTCTTTCAGCTTCTCGGGTTCCAGCCTGCGCTCGGCCGAAGCTTTTCGCCTGACGAGGGTCCAACCGGCCACAACCACGTGGTGATTTTGAGCTACGGGCTTTGGCAGAGCACCTTTGGCGGGCGCAAGGACGTCGTAGGAAGCAAAGTCACGCTCGGCGGAGAGGCATACGACGTCGTGGGAGTCATGCCGGCCGATTTCAAGTTCCCCAGCGTGTTGGGGCGCGATCCGCAATTCTGGACTCCTATCACCTTTGACACGCCGAAGTACCGAATGAACCGCGGGTTGCATTGGTTCTGGGTGCTGGCGCGCATGAAGAAGGGTGTTTCGCTCCAGCAAGCTGCTGCCGAGATGGGAACCATCTCCGCCCGCCTCGCGCAGCAATATCCGGGCACTAATACCGGAGTCACCGCCAAGGTCAGGAGCCTGCACCAGCAACTTACCGGCGGGATGAGGGAAGTTCTCTGGGTGCTCTTCGCCGCGGTGGGATTTCTGCTGCTGATTGCCTGCGTGAACGTCGCCAACCTGCTGGTCACCAAAACCGTGGGCCGCCAGCGGGAAATCGCGGTGCGCCTGGCGGTGGGCGCGGGCGCGCGGCGGCTGACTCGCCAGCTTCTGACCGAGAGTGTTCTTCTGTTCCTGCTGGGCGGAATCGCCGGCCTCGGCCTGGGCGTGGCGGCGCTGCGAATGCTTCTCCACGTCGCGCCCATCGGCTACATTCCTGAGGTCATTTCCGTTCACCTGGACTTGCGCGTGTTTTCGTTGACCCTGCTGGTGACCTTTGTTGCCGGCTCGCTGGCTGGGCTGCTTCCGGCATGGCAGGCGGCGCGCGTGAGCGCGGGCGAAATGCTGAAGGAAAGCGGCGCCTCAGTGGTGGTGTCGCACAGCCTGGCGCGCGGGCTGCTGACGGCGGGTGAAATTGCCCTGGCGCTGGTCATGCTGGTGGGCGCGGGGCTCTCCACGCGCAGCCTGATGCGCCTGCTGGGCGTTCAACTGGGATTCGATCCCCATCAGGTGGTGACCGGCGTGGTGGACCTTCCCGAGTCGCGTTACCCGAAACATCCCCAACAAGCAGCGTTCTTTCGCGATCTGATCGACCGCGTGAGGGCTTTGCCCGGCATCGTCTCCGCCGCTGCGACTTCGGAGCTGCCCTTCGGGGGCGGCAGCAACGGCACGGTGTTGATTGAAGGCCAGGCCGCCGCCAAGAATATATGGTCAAGCCCGCTCGTCGAGTCCTGTTATATCACCCCCCATTACTTCAAAACCCTGCGGATTCCTCTGCTGAGTGGACGCGACGTGGCGGAGACCGATACGCCCGATTCGCCCTTGGTGGCCGTCATCAATGAGACCATGGCCCGCCACTTCTGGTCCGGCCAGGACGCCGTGGGAAAAAGGTTCAAGGATAACGATCCCGAGGCCAA
>JASHTO010000443.1 GCA_030040515.1 Terriglobia bacterium | reverse complement strand
GGTGGGCGACGCCTTTAATCGCCAGATTGTCCGACTCGCTGGCGCCGGAGGTGAAGACGATCTCCTTCGCGCTGGCATTGATCAGTTTTGCCACCTGCTTGCGCGCGTTCTCGACTGCCGCCGCCGCCGTCCAGCCGAACTTGTGGTTGCGGCTCGCGGCGTTGCCGAAATTTTCAGTGAAGTAAGGCAGCATGGCTTCCAGCACGCGCGGGTCAACGGGGGTGGTGGCGTGGTTATCGAGGTAGATGGGCAACTTCACAGCGCGCCTCCCTCGATTTGCACTAGGCTGCCGGAGGAGTCGGAGAGGCTCGAAATGGTGACGGCGCTCAGGGCTTTCACCAGCGTCTCATTTACCTTTTGCAGAGGCTCGCGAACCGTACAGCGGGTCATCTGGCTGCACTCGCGCTTGTCCGTGATGCAGCCCGTTATGAAAAGCGGCCCTTCGATGGCCCGAATGACTTCGAAAGCTGAAATCTCCCGGGCGGGCTTGGCCAGCGTGTATCCTCCATTCGTCCCGTGCTGGGAAACCAGAAGGCCGTCCTTAGCCAGCTTCTGGAGAATCTTGGCGAGCAATTCGGTCGGAATTCCGTAGGCCCGCGCAATCTCCTTGGCACTACAGGCCGTATGTTTTGGCTGCTCAGCTAAATGCCTTACGGCAATGAGTCCATAGTCGGCTTTTTTGGAGAGTCTCAGCATCGAAATATCCGACAACTTCAGTCGGATATATCTTACCTCTGGCGTGGAATCTTGTCAAGGCAGGTTTGCCAAATGAAAAGGTATCCCCTATTTGGAGGGAACCACCGGATTGGAGGAAACCAAGGCCGGGGATGAGGGTTTGAACCCGGCCAGCTCCATGCCACGCCGGGGTTCGGGATTCTGCATGAAGGTCTTCCAAACGAATTCCGTCCGCAGGTTCTCGGCCATCAGCATGGTAATTCCGGTATCGATGCCGATCACATCGGGGTCATACCACTTTCTGAGCGGGTTAAATGAATCGACCAATCCGTACTTGCTCCACGCGTCAAAACCGTATGTGGCGCGCATGTTGCGTAGGACACGCAAGGTAGCTTCAGGCTGAAAAGCCAGGGAGCCGCCTGTCGCACACGGTACCACAGTTCCATCAATCGGCCCGATGGCGGGCGGACCTCCCCAAACCACATAACCCTTCGAGGAGTCGGATGCCGTTATTCCCCAAAGCTCTTCGCTGTAATCGGGGAACTGACTTCTCAATTCCAGGCAGAAGCGGCGGTGCGCCTCCGTGGCGATGCAGGAATTTTGAAAGTAATTTGCATAGGCGTCGCGTTTGTCGCGGAAATCAAACCAGGCCTGCGAATATTGATGCACAAAAAGAGGAGCAAAGGAACCGATATAGCGCAGGCCATCGTACTGAAAGGGAATGCGCGTCCACGCCGTCCAGGTATCCGGCTTTAACGCATTGTGCGAGGATCCCATCCCCAACAGATACATCATCATCAGTTCGCTGTAGTCCTGCCATCGGTAAGGCAGGAAGCCCAGCTCCGGCATCCACCCCATGGACAGAAGGCGGGTGTCCTCCGCCAGCCAATTCCATTCCACGCGGTTGAAAATGTCCTGGGCGAGCTGGCGGATTTCCGTGGTCTGGAAATGTTGCCCGCAGGTCAATACTCCGCAAAGCAGAATCGCCGTGTCGATGGAAGAGACCTCGGAATCCCACAGGCGCTCGCCCGTATTCATATCGGCAAAATGAAAGAAAAAGCCCCGATGGTTAGGCAATTTGTTCCAGAGAAACCGTAGCGTGGTGAGCACGCGTTCCCGCGCCAGGTAGGTGGAAATCCACCGGCGCTGCTCGGCGATGCAAATCGCGGTCAGCCCAAAGCCGGTGGCCGCGATGCTGGAGACCACGGTCTTGTCATTGCCGCGAACATTGCACCGGTCTTTCACCAGGCCAGTTTGGGGGCTGGCCTCGTCCCAGAAGAATTGGAAATTCGCGTGCTCGAGCTCGTCCAGGAACAGGTCATCTTCATATGCAAGGGGAGCCCTTCCACCTGTGGGCGCCGGCACGGGGAGAGTGGGCTGCGGATCGGAGGCAAAAGAGGCCGCCCGGGGGAAGCAGACTGCCAAAGCGGGAGTCCATCGGGCCATCCGCGCCAGGCACTGCCGCCGCGATTCCAACCGCTTCGTCATTCTTCCAACTATCCTCCATCATTCATTATAAAACCCTGCATTCGCTTGAGATCTCCCCAGCCGGAAACCAAGGCGCACACTTGGCATAGAAGCCCACCTCAAAACCGTTAAAGGGAAGGCAGCATCACACCGAGGGAAGTACTTTTGCCCGGCAGCAAGACAGAAGGACGGTGAGAAAATGGGCCGCGTATTGAAAGCCGTGATGGTTATCGTGGTGTTCGTGGCGGCCGGCGTGGCCATCTCAGTCCTGGTGAGGCATTATTTCGCCCCACAGCAGATCACGCTGGAGGGCGCGGTCCTTGTGCGCAACGACGATGTCGACAAGCAAGTTCCAATCGTTGGTGTGGAGGTGAGCGTATGGGATGATCGTGGGACGCGACACCAAACGTGGACGAGTTCGACGGGCCTTTTCGAGCTAAATTTGTCCAGAAAGCCTCGAGAGAGGGGTCCTCTAATCCTCCAATTTCGACACCCGCAATATTTTCCCCTCAATCTTCCTGTGTTGGCCAGCCACCGCCTCTGCGTTGCTCGCCTGGAACCGGTTGAGGAGTCAGGCAGCGCAGGCACCCCAGCCCGGCAAACCGTGATCTCGCATGTCACGGTGAAATACTCCATCAATTCCACATCTCTGGTAAACGCCGGCAGCATCGTAAAGACTTTTCGCGTAGACAACATTGGCAATGTTCCCTGCAACAGCCACTGGCCCTGCTCGCCGGATGAGCGGTGGAAAGCCGCGATGGGCACTGCCAGCCTCGACGCTCCCCCCGGGGACACCTTTCTTAATGCGCGTGTCGCGTGCATTGCCGGTCCTTGCCCATTCACCAACATCAGGTCCGACGGATTTTCGCGGGGCGGCCCTACGCTCCACGTGGCGGTTCTCGATTGGTCGGATCCGACCGTCTTTCTCTTTGAAGCCGAAGTGTTCCGATCGTTATCGAGCGGCAGCACGCGCATTTCTTACCCTGTCATCTTCGGTCAAACCATGCATTTCACGGTGCCCGGCAGCGCCGAAGGCGTTTACCTCGAGGCGGATGTTGACCATGATTCCATTGTGTTTCCCCTCGGACCGGAACCTTACCTCGGTTGGGCCACCTGTACGGAAAGGGTGGAGGCCGACCACGCCAAAGCCTACCAGTGCCAGCTAAAACCGGGATTCGCCTTCAGCAATTGACGGCACGCCAAAATTCGGGTGTTGTCCGCATTACCAGGAAAATTCCACCAACCCGGGTCCATGCGATGGAAGGCTGATGGAAAAAACCGCGGGATCTCCGGAGGGGATTTGGCGAACTTCCGGCGGGGGAAGCTGACCCGCCTCGCGTAGAAGTTCAAGTTGCCCGTGCGTCGGCGTCAGTAGAGTTGCCGACCTTTTCGCGCATGCCCTCGTAGGAAAAGAAGTAAAACAGCTTGTCCTTCTTGATCGGCCCTCCAAAGCTTCCACCAAATTGGCGTGTGGCGTCATTCACCCGCGCCGTGGGGTTTCCCAGGCCGTTATACAGAGCGACATAAATTGTAGCGGCGCTCTACGACCCGTCGCCAGAAGACGGCTTTGGGTCGCAGGACGAGCGCCGCTACAGAGAATGATTGCCACTATATTTTGCAAGATTCAGCAGGTCTAAACTCTCGCGCGCATTTCAGTCTCTCAAAACCCTTTGTTCGACTTCAAACCCGACGCTTGGAGGAAACTTGCAGTGTTCAACAATCAACAGTATTTCCTGCGAATCGCCATCACCTGGCTCCGCCCTGTCCGACGCGTTGAGCAATGTAGTCCTCTCCAGGGGCGAACCAGCCCAGCTTTCGCGCGGCCGGGAGCTCGTTGCCCACCGGGTGATAACGCATCAAGTTGGTTTTTAGCTGATGCGCAAGATCAGGACAATCGGGTGATAACCTGAAATGTCCATCGGCAAATACCTGACGATCAGACGGCAAAGGATGGTGGGCTCAATGCCGCCGCGCGCCATTGAGAAGAAGCGGAGGGTTCCAGGGGAGCGAACCCGCCCGAACTCCAGAATTCTGGCTTTTCCGTGCTCGGTCCATAATGAGGTTCGCCGGCTGGGTGGTCGGGGCGCAAAGCCATGGACCGTGCGCTACATGGCGGAGCTCTTTCGGAAATCTGCACAGGGGTGGGTGAAAATCGCCAGGATTTTTGCGGTTAACAACAGAATGTGGGAACAAAAGGCTGGGAATCCATTTCTTTATGTTCGAACCTTCACGCCCGCGAGTTCTTCAAGAAAAGTCACCACGGCCGCGTAGTCCTGATCGCCTTTGCCCTGCGCTTTGGCGGCCATGTAGACCTCTTTCGCCGCCGCCAGCACGGGCATGGGAACACCCTGCGCGTAACCGGCTTCCGCGGCCAATTCCAAATCCTTGTGCATGAGCTTGAGTGGAAAGTAAGGTGTGAAATCGCCTTTAAAAATAAACGGCGCCTTGAAGTCGGTGATTCCCGCGCGGTCCATGCTCGACTGGATAATCTCCAGCATCGTCTCCGGCTTCACACCCGCTTTGGCGGCGAGCACGAAGCCTTCGCAAAAAACTTCGACCATGGTTGCCTGAATGGTGTTCTGCGCGAGCTTCGCGGAAAGCCCCAGCCCGTGCAAGCCGCAATAAATGTGCTTTTTCCCCATGACCTTCAGGAT
>JASHTO010000442.1 GCA_030040515.1 Terriglobia bacterium | reverse complement strand
AAGTTCGCCAGCATTCCCGGGCGCAACTCATCGTGGGGGTCGGCGATTTCGGAGCGGATCGTCACTCGATGCGTATCCGGATCCACGGTCTCGTAAATCTTGGAAACCCTTCCCGTAAACACGCGATCCGGGTAAGAAATCACGCGAACCTGAACCGGCTGATCGAGATGAAACAGCTCAATTTCGCTCTCCATCACATTGGCAAGCATCCACTTCACCGTAACGTCAGCCACCGAATAAGGTGCGGGCAGATTGCCCGGTTGCACCAACCACCCGGGCTGGGCGTTCCGGGCGGTAATCTTGCCGGAGATAGGGCTTCGCACCACCAGGGCGGGGTCAATTTGGCGCGAGGCAATCATCTGGTCGATTTCGGCGTCGGTCTTCCCAAAGACCCGCACCGCGTCGCGCGCCGCCTTCAGCGCGCCCTCGGCGGTTTGCTCGTCGGAGGTGGCCTGCTCTTTCTCGCGCTCGGCGACTCCGCTCAATCCCTGCACGCGATCGAGTTCCTTCTTGGTCAGAACGTAGGTGGCCGCGGCGGCGATCAGATTTGACTCCGCCTGAATCAAGTCGGGACTTTTGATGGTGTAAAGCGGCTGGCCCTTCTGGACCTCCGCGCCCAATTGCCCGAGCGTCTCAATAATGGTCCCTTGATAATCGGGGAAAACCTGAACGGAAAGATCTTCGTCGTAATCAATGCTGCCCACGGCATCTTCATCAACAGGAAATTTGTAGGTCCCCACCGGAGCGACTTTGATGGCGTTCAACTGAGTGGGCGTCAGGTCTACGGAAGGCGGGGCCGAGGCCGACGGCGCGACCGGCGGGGCTGCGGCCGACGCCGGATTGTCGCTGGGCGCCTGTCCGCGGCTGTGTCCTGATTCCAGAAGTACCAGTGCCGCAACCACTACACCGGCGGCGACGAATACCACAGCAAATTTCTTGTTAACGTGCATCGGAAATTGCATCGCTTTTCTCCGACCCTTAGAGGCGTTCGAGCATCATCGGTGGGATTCCTGTGACGGCGTCATCTAAATTTCGAGGCTCCTCTGCGGTATGTCCTGGCATTCCCGAAACGGCGCCCCCGCGTTGTTTCCACCGCTTGAAATTGCGTCATTCGACAAATCTAGGCAGACGTCGTCTGCCGTTGAGATCCGCTCCGATGCTGATAAGCTAAAGCTTTAGCGTTGTTACCATCCAGATATCTTACAGGCCTTTTCGCCTATCTTTTGGATGCTAATTTAGGCACCTGGCTAAAATATCTCGCAAGATGCTGAACCGCGCATTTCACCTGGACTGCTCTTAGATTCTACGACATCAAGGTTAGACTCGCATCCATGAGGAAGGCATAATAAATCTGCAAAGAAACTGTGAAGGTGAAGAAAAACACTTTTATTGATGAAATAATCGTTCAAGGTTGAAGTGGGTTAGATGGAGAAATTCACTTCCAAAGATGCCTATCTTTCGGTCAGCGAAGGCATATCTTTCGGACACTACCCTGTTTGAATGAATCTCGTCAAAAGCGGAACTTTAAAGAAACCTGCGCCAGGCGAGGCGGCATGGCGTTGATCACCTGTCCGAACGTGGAGTCGTTAATGTTGCCGTCAACCGATGTCACGCCGAAAAACTGCGCGTGGTTGAAGGTATTGAACATCTCCAGGCGGAATTCCAAGACCTTGGATTCGGTCAAGGGGGTGTCCTTCAGCAAAGCGATGTCCCAGTTGCTCTCACCTGGTCCATAGAACAGCCGGCGAGACGCGGTTCCCGGTGACCCCAGCGGGGGAAGGCTGAACAGCGTCGTATTGAAGTAGGGATTGCCGTTACCGGGAGAAGGATTGATTTCCAGCGGGCCGGGCGCTACGTTTAAACCCCCGTATCCGATGCCGTTCACACCGTTGTTGTAACTGCCAATCAGTGCCGTGTCATTCGGGTTGATTAAGGTGACGGGAACTCCCGTGCTCAGCCTCGCAACCCCCGAAAGCGCCCAGTCTTGGCTCGCGCGATTGGCATGGTGCAGTATTTTCGACAGGGGCAGGTCGTAGCGGAAGCTGGTGACAAAGTCCTGGCGGATGTCGAATGAGGACGGCGCCTTTGAAAGCCGATAATTGTACGGGTAAACCTGCTCTCCAAGATTCGATGATTGGTCGAGCGACTTCCCGTAGGTGTAACTTCCCTGCATGGCCAACCCGCCTGTGCTGTGCCGCAGGCTGACCTGCAAGGAGTTGAAAGATGAATTTCCCATGGCATCGAAATAGACGTCTGTCCCGAAGTCGTTTCCAAATGGCGCGCGCGTTCCGTTCACGACTTGCCCGTTGCCCCGCGTGTAGACCAGATTTTCTCCAAACGGTCCGCAGGTGGGCGTTCCCGGCGCAACATCGCCCGACTGGCTGAGCCCGAGGCAAAGCGCGGGACTTCCAGGATTGGCTGCGAGCAGCACGAGCAGATGGTGTCCCTGGCTGCCAATGAAGCTGGTGTCAAACACCGTGTTCTTTCCAAACTGCCGCTCAAAGGAAAGGAAGTAATTCTCTGAATAGGGATTCTGGTTTCGCGGGAAATACGCGTCGATTCCATTGATGGGGAAATACGCCGACCAGTTGACGCTCGCATCGGGATTTGTTCGTGAGACACGGTAAGGCGGCACGCTCACCGGAAATTCTTGTGGATAGGCGGTTCCGGTTTCGGCGCCGATAAGCGGGTCGGCGAAAAGCGGCGGCTCCGGGCTGTCATAAGTAATGCCGTAAGGCGCGTTTCCAGTCTCGAAAGCGAGTGTTTGTCCCTCAATGGCGGTAAAGAAGCGGCCAAATCCCAATCGGAGGCTGTTGTTTCCCGGCCCGCCCGTCAGCTTTTCGAGAAACGGGTTTGACCAGGGGAGCGAGTAAGCAAGCCCCAGGCGCGGGGAAAAATTCTCATAGCGCGTGGGAGCAATTGTGGTGGGGACGCCTGGGTCACCCGGGAAGACGTAGCCCACCGGCGCGGTTGGGAAGACCACGGACTGCTCGCCGGCAATCAGAGTACCGGTTTGGTTGTGCTCCTCGTACCACGGCATAATGACGTCCCATCGCGCGCCATAGTTAAGGGTCAAATTGGGCGTGGCGCGCCAGCTATCTTGGGCATAGGCGCCGCCGTAATTTGACCGCTCGTAAAACGCCGGAGAAAAGCCTTGGGTATAAAGGTTCGGCACCCCCAGCAGAAAGTCGGCAAAATCCAAACCCGTTTGATATCCTGTAAATTGAAACTGTCCATTCGCGGTGAAATCTGGTAACAGCTTCACCGCTTCATGCAGGAGTTGCCCTCCGAATTTCAGCGAGTGCTTGCCTTTTACTTTCGATAGATTGTCCTGCACCTGATAATTGCCATCCGTCTGGTAGAGGGAGAAGGGGCTGGCGCCAAAAGTTATCTTGTTGAAGACGATGGATTCAATCCCCTCCGTTGCAGGGTCTCCGGGAAGAATTCCCTCCTCGCCCACGGTGAATCCCTGTGAGGCCAGGCTGGGGCCGACACCGCCCTGCTGCT
>JASHTO010000441.1 GCA_030040515.1 Terriglobia bacterium | reverse complement strand
AGATCCTGGCGCTCGAACCTGCAAAGTGCCTTGCGTTCGGTCGGTATTTGGGAAAACGGTACAAGGACTTTGATAACATTATTTGGGTTATGGGGGCAGACCGAGATCCGGGACCGGCCCAGGAAAATTTCGACTTGATTGCGCTGGGTATCAAGGAATTTGACCATCGCCACCTCTTTTCAGCACATGGCCACCCCGAGGAATCCGGCGCGGAATGCTGCTCGCTGGGCGGCTGGCTCGACTTCAATACGACCTATACTTACGAAATTGTGCATGAGAAGCTGCTTCACAATTACAACCGCACACCCACCATGCCTTTTGTCCTGATAGAGGCCACTTATGAAGGCGAGTACAACGCCTCGGAAGTGCAAATCCGTAGGCAAGCCTACTTTGCAAGCCTCTGCGGTGCCTTCGGTCAGTTTCTCGGCAATAGTCCCCTCTATGGATTCGAGGGGCCGACGATCTATCCGTCCAAGGGGACCTGGCAGGAGGCGATGGATCTACCGGGTTCCGTGGACATGATCTATTGGGGTAGGCTCTTTCACTCACGGGCTTGGTTTGACTTGGTTCCGGATCAGAAACATGAAGTGGTAACCGAAGGGCTGGGCGAGTTCAACGGCACTGACTATCTGGCGGCGGCGCGCACCTCAGACGGCAGCACGGTGATTGCCTATATGCCGACGAGCAGAACCATCACCGTGGACATGAGCAAGGTGTCAGGGGCTCAAGCCATCGGTTGGTGGTTCGATCCCCGCACCGGCCGAGCCACGGCGGCGGGGACCTTCCCGACCAGCGGCATGCAGGAACTAAGTCCGCCTGCGCCGGGAGATTGGGTTCTGGTGCTGGACGACGCCTCAAAGCGACGCCTGCCCCCGGGCACCAACCAATAGATCTTCGCCTCAGTATGCGGTTCCTTCTCGTTCCTCTTTTCACCGGGAATTATGGGGGGGTAGTGTGCGTCATGACCTGAGGCCAGCGGGTGAAATATCGGACTGGCAATCGTAGTTTTAGAACAAGGAATTGTGGGGAAAAAGTGGGCTCCTGACGACTTAGAGTTACGAAATTGTGCATGAGAAATCGTTTCGGGGTTACAACCGCACACCCGGTTATGCCCTTCATCCTTATGGAGGCTACATACGAAGGCGAGTACAATGCCTCGGAAGTGCAAGTCCGCCGGCAAGCCTACTTTGCAAGTCTCTGCGGTGCTTTCGGTCAGTTCATGGGCAACAATCCCCTCTGGCCCTTCGACGGCCCGGAGATGGTGGGAATTCTCATTCTTGGGATCCTCGCTTATCTCCTCCGGGGCGCGGAATCGAACCCTCTGCTGGATGCGCCCATTGCGCTGGGCCCTCACAATGCAATGGCCTACCATCATCTGGTTTTCGCCATCATCACCTCCGACCCCGGCAATGTTGCGGCGGCGCAGGCGGCCATAAAGGAGGATCTACGAACACAAATCATTATGTGAAAAAATGGGTAATTATTTCAGCCATTATCGCATTTGGATTAGAGGCCTCTCCGGGGCTGCGCCCATCGTGGTCATTGGCGCGGATGGAAGTCGGGGAGCGCTTAGCAATGGCAGCCGGCGCCGGTAGCGCGGACGACGTGGCGCTCCACCGCTTGCCTAAGCTTCGCACTCGAAATGCCAACCGCCATCTGATCGAGGATGAAAATGGAAGGCCATTTTTCGTTGCGGGAGTCTGTCCGCAGAGCATCGTTCATTGGAGTACCCCTGCTCAAATGGATGCCTATTTCGCGGACCGGCACGCAAAGCACTTCAATTTTGCCTGGGTGATGATCAATGCTTTTGATTCGGCGGGTAAGTTTGATATGACCAATCCCACCGATGCCTATGGGCATTCGATGTTACTCCATGGTACGAGCTGGAACCCGCGGAATCTGAATCCCGCATACGTGGCGTCGGTTGACGCCGTAGTAAAATCTGCGGCAAATCACGGCATCTACCTGTTTCTGGATCCATTTGGCGCCGGGTATAATCCTGGGACGAATGGCTTCGACCCTTCCCAATATTCAAGTGACGAAATGCGCCAATGGGGTGAATTCTGGGGCAACCGCTATAAGAACTACACCCATATCAATTTCGCGTTGGGAAACGACAGGTTGGTTTGGCCGCAGGTGGATGCCGTGGTGAGTGGTCTTGAGAAGTATATGCCGGACCGGCTGATGACCATCGACTGGATCAGCGGGCCGCCGGATTGGAGTGACGCTAAGACGGGCCCGCACCAGTTGTATGAATTAGGTCATCGGTGGGTCAATCTCAACGCCTGGTATCAATATCATGCTCCGCAGTGGGCCACTTGGTATCACTACAACATGGTCAACCCGGTGATGCCGACGTGCATTTTCGAGACTTTATACGAAGACTTGGCCGCTGGAAGTCCCCAGCATATCCGCACAACCCCGCAGACGATGAGGGAACAGGTATGGGGGACAGTGTTGAACGGCGGTTCCGGGTTCGGCATCCTCGGTGCTCCTGACTGTACCGAGGACCCCATGCGCTGGCTGGGGAAAACTCCGGGCGTAGACCAGGCGGAGTACTGTACGAATTTCTTCACCTCCCGGCGATGGTACGAACTCGTTCCTGACTGGTCCCACAAATTCCTGACGAGCCAATCGGGAACACCTGGTAAGGAAGACTTCGCATACGTGTCCGCAGCCCTCATCTCTGATGGCTCCCTGGGTGTGTGCTATTATCCGGGCGAAAGTGGCAAAAGATTCAACTTGACCGTCAACATGTCGAAGATGGGGGGCGGCACCGGGAACTCGCGGGCACGCTGGTACGATCCCACCAACGGGACCTCCACGACGATCGGCACGCTGGCGAATTCGGGTTCTCATACCTTCACCACTCCCGACTTGAATAGCAAAGGGGCGGCGGACTGGGTTTTGGTGCTGGAGGACGCCTCAGAGCGACACCTGCCTCCGGGCGCGAGCCAATAAATTCCCGCGCCAGCGGGAGGGCTCCTTCTCGTTCGTCTTTCCCGCCGGAATCATCGAGGGCCGCTTCCGAAATGAGGTGGGATTTAGTAGGTGCGAAGCTGAGGTGGTCATGGCACTTTTACAATAAAAAATTGTGGGAAATTCATAGACATTTTCGCGTTGGCTGGTAAGTTATGTCCACAAGGGCTGGCTTCTGTAAATAGTCTGGTTTTCATCGGTTTTAGCGTCGGGTGAGTTGCTGTTCGAAGCTTTAGCAGTATGGAAATGTTGTGGTTATCTCGCTGATTTCTGCAGCTACCAACGGTGACGTAACGATTGTGGCCATTGTAAGTGGTGTGGTGGCTAGCTGTATCCTGAGGTGTCTTGAGTCGGGTCTACTATCCGCATGCAGTGAGGTTCGCACAATATAGCGCAGTATCACTTGGCCGTCATTTGGGCGCTTAGAGTGCGCTGCCACAGTAGAATCGCTGCGGTATATCTTGCGAACCTCATTCACAAGGAGGAATAAGGAATGAAAGGATCAAAAGTTTCGTGGAGGACCCTACTCATAGCTGTCCCATGTCTCATGATGGTACTCACCCCAGCTTTGTGGGCTCAGCTCTATACCGGTACGGTAACGGGCGTGATTACCGACCCATCCGGTGCGGTCATCCCCAGTGCACGGGTCCAACTTACGGATGTACAGAAGGGGTTTGTTTACACGGCGGCCACCGACGTCACCGGGGTTTATCTGTTCCGCAGCGTGCCTCCCGGGAATTACACGCTTAACGTCCGAGCCACGGGGTTCAAGGAAGAGACGCAGGGTGGCATTGTCCTTGAAGTCAACCACAACGTGACGGTGAACCTTTCGATGCAGGTGGGGGCGACAAATCAGACCGTAGAGGTTTCGGGGCAGGCGCCGGTGCTGAACGCCCAGGATGCCATTACCGGCGTGGTTGTGAATCGCGAAGAAATGGAGGACCTCCCCCTCATCGGACGTTCGCTTTCCAACCTGGCGTTCCTGACGCCGGGCGTGACGGAAGTGGACACAACCTGCCCGGCCGACGTAACGGGTCCCGGCGCACCTGGTGGCAACTGCTCGGGGAATAATTACATTACTAACGGCAGCCGCACCATGACCTCCGATTTTCTGATTGACGGTGTTTCTACGTCCTTTCTTTTTCACAACATTATGTGGACCACCTATGTGCCCTCGGTTGATTCGCTGGAAGAATTCGGGGTACAGGAATCGAACTTCAGCGCGGAGTACGGCTTCACGGGCAGTACGGTCACCAACATCGTGACGCGCTCGGGCAGCAATCAGTTCCATGGAGTGGGTTACGACTTCTTGCGCAACCGGGCGCTGGATGCCAACAACTTCTTTAACAATGAGGCTGCCATTCCCACCCCCGGGCTGCGGCTGAACAACTTTGGCGGCACGGTCGGCGGGCCGATCCGAAAGGACAAGACCTTCTTTTTCTTCGACTACGACGGCACAAGGGAAGCGACTCTGAATGCCACGACATCCGGCGTGCCCAGCGCAGCGGAGCGGGAAGGAAATTTTGGTGAACTTTGCGGTTACGCTGGCGGAACGTTTGGATCCAATGGCATGTGCAATGCCCCTAACGGCGCCGGACAGCTCTGGGATCCCTATACGGGCGTCTATAACGCCGCCATGGGTGGTCCTATACGCTCCGGGTTTATCCCGTACAATAATATGTTGACCTACCAGAGTCCCGGCAATCCCAACCTCAATGGCACCCCTTATCAGCTTGCGGCGCAACCTGGGAACCTGATCGATCCCATTGCCTCCGAATATTTGGGGACGCAGTTTATCCCGCTGCCCAATTTGAATGTCGGAACCTCTGCATACAACCCTTACACGAATTGGCAGGGATCTCCCCTCACGAGTACGCGCAACGATCAGTTCGACATCAAAATCGATCAACGCTTCAGTGAAAACAATTTATTGAGCGTGAAGTATTCGCAGGACAAGAACTCCCAGCCTCCGTTCCCCTGTTACAGTAATAGTGATCCTGCGGATCCCTGTACTACGGGTACTTACGACTCCACAGCTCACTTAGTAGCCATCAATGACGCCTACACATTTCGTCCGACCCTCCTGTTGACGGCGTCGCTCGGGTACACGCGGGGACACTTCCAGCAGCATGATGTTTTCAGCGAGCCCCAGTTCAAGAGTATTTCCCCATCGGCGACGCTCGGGCTGCCCCAATATATGGATATATCCGGCTGGCCCGTGATGCCCGGTGTCAATTTCGCGAGCTACGCGTCGCCAAGCACGGAATACGGTGGGAGCGGTGTCCAGCTTGGGACTTTCGGCTATTGCTGTGGGACGAGCGGCATGGACAATTGGGATCTCAGGGCTGCGCTCAGTTGGGTCAAGGGTAAACACAGCTTTAAATTTGGATTCGACGGCCTGTTGCATCGCATGGACTATGTCCTCCCCAGCTATCCCGCCGGAGAGTTCACATACGATTTCACCAGTACGTCCGAGTACCCGTATTCGGGTGGGGGCGATGCCATAGCGAGTTTTCTCACCGGTGTGGGCAGTCCGCAAGAGTCCGGCGAAATGGGCAGCTATGACGTGCCAAATTACACTTCAACGCAGAGCTTTCAATTCGCCCAATTTGTCCAGGACAACTGGAAGGTCAGCAAGAAGCTCACCCTGAATATGGGTCTCCGTAACGAGATTAACCTCCCCCAGACCGAGCGCTTCAACCGTATGAACGAGCTCGATCTAACCGCGGTATCCCCGCTCCAGGTTCCCAGCTTGGGAACGCTCTATGGCGGCGAGGTCTTCATGACACCCGGTGACCGTAGCAACTACCTAGCTAACAGCCATAACTTTGGACCGCGCTTGGGCTTTGCCTATAGTCCCCGTAATGGTTGGGTGGCTCGGGGTGGATACGGAATCTACTACGAGGTCGGCAATACTGGCGCGAATGCCTCGGTTTTTCCTGGATTCCAGGGCTACAACCAAGTCACTCCTTGGCTCACCAGCTATCAGAACGATCACGCAACGCCCTTTGCAAGATTTAGTAATCCGTTTCCGAATGGGGGGCCACAGCTTCCGGTCGGCAACACTCTGGGGTTATTGAATGAGGTCGGTTTCGGGGCAAGCGCGCCCGTCCCGCGCATAGATTCCCCGACGCCCTATGAGCAGACTTGGACATTCGGCATCGAGAGAGAGTTGCCGTCCTCCATTCTCTTGGATGTGACTTACCTCGGCAAAAAGGGTACGCATCTTATATTCGATGAAGAAATCAACTATGACATCCTTGGCTCGCAGGTAGAGAAGTACAGCTCTGCCCAGATCGCGGCGCTCGAGACGCTTGTCCCGAATCCATTCTCCGGGGTTATCACGAATGTGAGCAGCGCGCTTTCGAGTTCCACGGTGCCGGCCTACCAGCTCCAGTTGCCGTACCCGCAGTTTACCGGTTTCTCAGGCGACGGCGCTCCATGGGCCAATTCCATTTACAATGCCCTTCAGTTGAAGATGGAAAAGCGCTTCTCCCACGGGCTGCAGGTCCTGGTGACTTATGTCTGGTCGAAATCCATCGACGACTCTTCCGTGCCGGCGGCTCAAGGCGAGGTTGGAGGCATTTATAGCCTTCAGGACCCGAACAATCTTCTTCTCGAGCGAGGTTTGTCGAGTTTTGACATTCCGAGTGTGCTACAGCTCACTTACACGTACGCATTACCTATCGGGCGCGGCCAAGCTTTGGCTGGCAAGGCCAATTCGGTGCTCAATGCCTTTATTGGTGGCTGGCATACTAATGGCATTTGGCGCTTTAATGACGGCCGACCCGAAGCCTTATCGCTCCAGGGTGGTGAGAGTCTTCCGACTTATGGGCCGCAACGGCCAGATCTGACAGGTACCCTGACCTGCGCCAGCGGTTCTTGGAATACCAGATTGACTCAATACTTCTCGAATCCACAAGTTGCCATTGTTCCACCTCCCTTTACACTCGGCACAGCGGCGCGCACGGATGGAAGTTGCCGTCAACCAGGACAGGCGAATGCAAACCTATCGATTTTCAAGGATTTCCCGCTAGCGTCGCTCCGCGAGGGCGCCCACGTGGAATTCCGTTTGGAAACCTACAATGCTTTCAATCACCCGCAGTTCCAGGGACCGAATCAAACTGTTAATTCTGGAAGCTTCGGGGTGATTACGGGTCAGGCCAACTCTCCGCGACAGGCACAGGCAGTCTTAAAACTGTATTGGTAAGGCCGCGGTAACATGCTCCGAGAATCGCGGGGCCCACGAAAGTGGGCCCCGATTTATAGCCGCATGTGCGTGATCGGTTGTATCGCAGGGCCGTGAACAGCCGCTTCCCTCCGGAGAAGATAGGGATGGACGTTCATCGAGCACTGCGGATAGGTTCGCTGTAGCCATGACCCGAAAGTGCCCCCTTTTAATGCTCATTGCGGGCCTAGTCCTCGCGGCCTCTGCTGTCCTTGCGCAAATTCCCGCCAGTGTCTACAACCAAGCGGTTGGAGATTTCAACCAGCAGAAGTATGCCGAAGCCGAGCAGACTCTACGTGCGGACTTAGCCGAGTCCCCCCGCGACGCTCGCGCTCTGGGCTTAATGGGCGTGATTCTCGACGCCGAGAAGCGCTATGCGGAAGCCGAGACGTTTCATCGGCGCGCCCTCGCCCTCGCGCCTGACACCGCCTCCCTGTACAGCAATTTTGGGAATCACTACCTCGAGCAAGGGCAGTTGGAAAAGGCCCGTGCAGCCTACCTCCGGGCGATCGAGCTCAACCCGGGGGACGAAAACGCTAACTCGCAACTGGCGCAAATCTCGATCACCCAGAAGAATGGATTGGAGGCTTTGCACTGCCTGAACCGATTGCCTAAAGAGGACCAAACCACGCCTACCGTCCAGTTGCTGCGGGTGCAGGCCCTTAAGCTGACGGGGCAGGCCCCCGCCGCCGAGGCGCTGCTCCTGGAGGTGCTGCGTCAATCGGGGAACGACCCGAGCGCCGCCTATTCCGCGGGAATGGTTTTCGCAGGCTGGAAGAATTATGGGCGGGCGGAACAGGCTTTTTCGGCTGCCCTGCAATCCGCTCCAGGGCAGTTCGAGGTCCTCTATAACCTCGGACTCGCGGCGCTGGGAGCCCACGATTACGAGCGCTCGGGGCAGGCGTTTCAGGCCGCACTCAATCAGCAGCCCACCGACGTGGACTGCCTGGTGGGGTTGGCACGCGTCAAGGATGAGTTGAATCGAGACGACCAGGCGTTGGGCCTTCTCTACCAGGCTCAGCGCGTGGCCCCCGACCGCGCCGACCTCCTCGAATTCCTGGGCAGCGTTCTCGACAAACTCGGATTCTATCCTGACGCGGCAGCCGTTTACGGCCACTGTCTGGAGGTGAGTCGGGGCGACGACCAAGCCCGACGTGAACGAGGCTACGCGCTGGCGCGGTCGGGAATGCTGACGGAGGCAATCCCGGACTTGAACTGGTATGTGGAGAGGCATCCGCGCGACCCGGTCGGTTTTTTTGAACTGGCCGTCGCAGAATCTGTGCAGCAACCGGATCGGTCGTTGGCTGATTTCAATCGCGCCGTGGAACTCGACCCGCAGATGGTACCGGCTCACCTCGCCCGTGGCATTCTGCTTCGCCAGGAAGGCAAAATTTCACCCGCCCTGACGGATTTGAAGTTCGTCCTGGCCCGACAACCCAATAATTTCCGCGCCTGGGAAGAGCTTGGCGAAGCTTCGCTCGCCGCAGGCCGAAGCTCCGAGGCCTTGCCAGCTTTGATGAAAGCGGCGGCGCTGGCGCCACGGAACCCTGAAGTCCTTTGGCAGTACGGCCATGCCCTGATGCGCGTGGGGCAAAAGGCGGCAGCAGGCGAGGTTCTGGCCAAAGTCAACAGCCTGGGGGAGACGGCGGGAAGCCTTTCACCCCCTTCTACGGCCATTCTCAGCTTGGATTCCTCCACGCAGGCTGCCGCCAGTCTGGCTGCGTTGCGTGGTCTCGCAATCGCCAACCCTACTGACTGGCGGTTGAAATTCCATCTAGGGGAGGAGTTGCTGGCGGTGGGAAAAGTGCCCGAAGCTCTAGAGGTTTTCCACCAGATTAAGAGTTCCGCCCCCGATGGGATCGCTTCCGCCGAGTGCGGCAGAGCTTTACTCCACGCCGGGCAGTACAAAGCGGCGCAAGAGTTTCTAGACGAGGCGGTCGAGGCGGAGCCCTCAAATGTCCAACGCCGCGTGGATCTCGCCCTCGCCTTATTTCCGGACGCCGGCCCGGAAACTGCCTTGAAAGAACTCGACAAGACTCCCGCCGAGGTGCGGAATGGCGATTACTACCTGCTCCGCGCCGAGTTGCTGGACGCCCTGCGAAAACCGCAGGAGGCTGCGGAGGCGTTGAATCGAGGCATTCAATCCTCACCCACGCGCCCGGAGCTATACATTCAAGCTGCTTTGTTTCTGGCGAAGCATGATCAAGCTCAACAGATGCTTGATTTTCTGGCGAAAGCGGTGCGGATCTTCCCAGACAATCCGCAGTTATTGATTACTCAAGCCATTGGTTTCGGCATTCTCGGCCAGGATCCGCAGGCCCAGGCTCTGCTGGAACAGATGGAATCCCGCTGGCCAGAATGGTTCTTCCCCTACCTTTTGCACGGAATCATCCTCTCTAACCTCCTCAGGCCCACGGAAGCTAAACCACTGTTGGAAACAGCCATTTCTCTCGGGGCCAATCAACCGATGGCTTATTACCATTTGGCCTCGGTCACCATTACTGCAAATCCTGAGGACGTTGCGGAAGCTCGAGCGGCCATCGACAAAGCGCTCGCCCTTGATCCCAAAGCCCCTTACATTCAGTCACTGGCGGGAAGGATCGCGTATCTCGGCAAAGATTATCCGGCAGCGATCCAGCATCTTCAGGCCGCCTTGGCGATTTGGCCGGACATGGTGGAGGCCCACACAAGACTTAGTGCTACCTATCGAGCTATGGGCGAAAAGGATAAATCCCGGGCGGAGATGATGACGGTTGAGCGGATCAAGCAACAAACTGGGCCTGATCCCCAATCCCCCCCCTTCCCCATTGGCAACTTGTTGTTTACGGTTGACGAAACATCTTCTCCGGGCCACTGAATTCTGCATATTCCCTCTTTGCCACGACCATCGGGGTACCTTAGGTCTTGGCTGGTATTGTTTTCATAGCGGATTGCCGCGGGTAGAGCGAGGGTTCATCCTTCTTTTTTAGGCACGAGGCCCGGATGCATAGACGTTATTTCCAATTGATCTTGGGAAAATTCCTGGGGATGACCCCACCCCACGCCTTCCTTTACGGTGATGATCTGATTGATCGGCACGTTGGCGAGCTTGTCCACGCTACCATTGGGCCAGGCAATTTCAAGAGACTCTATGATCTTCCGCTGCCCCAGTCCGAAATGAATGCGCGGGTCCTAGGATCTGCATGTGGTAGAATCCAACTATACCTGACGCGTCTCCGGCGCTCGCCAGCCTTAAGCGAGAGGCACAGGACTTGATCGATGGGGACGAGCCCATCGACGTAGTCCAACTGGAGGGATGGACGAAGGATCTTGCGTCAAATCCGCCCCTCAAATTCGATCTGGCGAGAGCGGTAATAAGAGTATTTAACGTGCGGTTTCAATGCGTGGAGTTTGAGCTTTCAGGTCTGCTAATCTCCCGGATGAGGGCTCCGATTCCCTCGGACTTGATGGCACGAGCACGTTCTGCGGGATATCGACAGTAAGGCAAATGCTACCCTTGCCCTAGGGCGGAAATTCGAACCACCGTGTAAGGATTTCGCTTAACCTCTTTGTTCCTTATATGATATGGAGTATGTCATGCGCGCGCCGAAAAAGTATATTGAATTGAGTACTGGTACCCAGAAGCGGGAAGGTGAAACCCGCCGACGGTTGGCCCCGCGGGCACGCACCGCGTCGAGTCGCGTTCATGTTCCCAGGAGATCCTGCCAAGGTACTTTCAGCCTTGTTGAGCCCCAAATTGGCGCTGACGGGGTTCATGTTTGGCCATTCGATGTTTCCTGCCCTGTGGACGTCCTCTTCCTGACGGAAGATGGGCGACACAAGGTGCGGATGAACCGTCACGATTACTTCGAGGTTGTGTACTGTTGCGCGGGTTCGGCAGATTATCGAATTCAGGACCGGCTCCTACCCATCCGGGAGGGAGACCTGGCCGTCATCGGCAGTACGCTCTACCACCGCTTGGAGTGCCGTTCTTCCTCACCATTGACGGTCGTCGGGCTCTTCTTCGAGCCCGATCTGATTCGCTGCGATGGCGGCTGCGATAGCGCCGAATACCTTACTCCGTTCCTTCTGCAAGACCCGAAGTTTCCGCATATTGTGCCGGCGGAAACCGGAATTCCCCATGAGGTATTGGAACTCATGCTGCGCATCCGTTCCGAGTTGCCTCCGGTGTCGCGGCGGGGACGCCTGGCGATAAAGACCTACCTGAAGATGATTCTGCTCCTCCTCGTAAACCGGTACGCCGGGTATGCGGGTAAAATGGAGACTTTCCATCGCCAGCAGCGCGCTCTCGACTCGCTTCTTCCCCTCTTTCGTTACTTGACTGAACATTTTGGGAGTGCGATTCAGGTACGGGAGGCAGCCCGCATCTGCGCGATGAGCGAGTCGCATTTTATGAGCCTCTTCAAGCGGGCCACGGGGTTGTCGTTCATCAAGTATCTCAACCAGCATCGGGTCGAGTGTTCTCAGGCGTTCCTTGCCAACACGGATAAGCCGGTGGCGATGATCAGCCAGGAGATCGGTTTCTGCGACCAAAGCTATTTCAGCGCAGTATTCCGCAGACTTGTCGGCATGACTCCCGCAGCCTACCGGTCCTACTACCGGAATAGGGACAGTTCGGATCGCCGGCAGATGGACCATAGGCCTCCAACAACGTCGAGGGGAGTCTCCATTGCGGGAACACTGCAACGCAGCGCAGCGGCAATCAACGTCTAGGTCGCGTCGTCCCGTACAATGCCCTCCCTCGAGTTACATGGAACTTATCAGCGCATTCCGCGATGCGGCTAATGAAATCGCCAAATGGAGCACTGTAGTTCATCGTGCGGATTGGCCTTCCACCACTCAAAGCTGGTGATGAACTCCACCATCTGACCATAACCGACAAACATCGTCATGGTGTCGTCTCCGCAGCCATGCCGAAATCCTTCGAAAAGAAGGAATGCCGGTAGGAATCTTGAGTGGTGGCGGCACGGGCACCTACTCCCTCGCCGGCCGGTTTCCGGGAATGACCGAGATTCAGGCAGGTTCTTATTTGCTCATGGACACTGATTACCAGAAGTGCTATA
>JASHTO010000440.1 GCA_030040515.1 Terriglobia bacterium | reverse complement strand
CCACGCCGCCCATGGCGTCGCCGTGTCCGCAAAGATATTTGGTGGCGGAGTGGACGCAAACCGTGGCGCCCAGCTTCAGGGGCTGCTGGAGGGCGGGCGAGGCGAAGGTATTATCAATCATGCTGGGGACGCCGTGGGCGCTGGCGATGCGGGCTATGGCGGCGATATCCAGAATTTCCAGAATCGGGTTGCTGGGTGTTTCAAAATAGATCAGGCGGGTGTTCGGCCGAATAGCCTTCTCAAAATCCTCCGGGCGCGTGCTTTGCACGAAGGTGGCGGAGGCGCCCATGGCGGGGAGCTTATGGTTGAGAAAATTGTAGGCTGCCCCGTAAAGGGACCGCGCCGCCACCACGTGGTCCCCGGCCTTCACGTATCCGAGAATGGCGGAGGAGATGGCCGCCATTCCCGAGGCAAACGCCAGCGCCGCCTCGCCCACTTCCAGCGCCGCGACCTTTTCCTCGAGTGCCCGGATCGTGGGATTGCCATAGCGCGTGTACATGAATCCGGGCTTTTCGCCGGAGTAGAGCGCCGCCATTTCATCCGAGTCCACGGCGGCGAAGGTCGTGGCCTGGTAAATCGGAGTGTCCACCGCGCCGGTGAGCTTGCAGGGGGCTTCCCCTGCATGTACAGCCAGTGTCGCAAATTGATGTTGGTGTTTCATGGCGTCACCTCACGATTGGAAACTTCCTGATTCGGTCTGAAAAACCACTAGGTTATCGCGCTCGGGCGAGGTTGGAAAGAGCCAACTTCGCATCCAATCTTCGAGCCAACTTTTTTCAAATATCGATTTGATTGTTCGCAGCCTGCCCCTTCTTGCCCTTGAACCTTGTGGAAGTTCCTCATCCAAAATCCGTATTCGAGCATCAAATTACTACGTGTGGGTCTGGACATCATCTGGGGAAATGCATAGACTTTTATTTTGGACAAGGTGGAAGGAATTTAAGGGAGATCGACCATGGCCTATTGCCCTGAATGCGAGGCGGCGATTGAAGTCGAAGACGACGTCGAAGAAGGAGCGACGTTGGACTGCCCGGATTGTGGAGCGGAACTTGAAGTGGTGAACACCAATCCGGTGGAGCTCGACATCATTTCCCACGGGGAAGAAGAGGAAGAGGAAGATGAGGCATGGTGAAATGAGCTTTGCCAATACGGAAAGTATCAGGTGCGCGAATAGCAATCTTACGTTTCGGCGGTCTCGCCCCTGGCGGATGGGCCTGACAGTTCTCGCTCTGGCCGGGGGCTTATTCCTGATCGGAAGTCCCGCCGCATGGGCAAAAGACAAGACGCCGCAAACCCGCACGGTGCGGGGCGTAACCACGGATGAGGCGGACCATATCATTCCGGGAGCGGCAATTCAATTAATTGACCTCCAGACCCAAAAAGTGCTGGATATTTACTCGGATTCAGGTGGGCAGTACCAGTTCACTGACCTTCGCTTTGACCACGACTACACGGTGAAAGCCACCTTCAAGAACTTAACCTCGGAAACGCGACAGATCAGCTCGCTGGACATCCGCACGCCGCTGGAGGTGAACCTCATCCTCCGCAAGCCAGAG
Source organism: Terriglobia bacterium (assembly GCA_030040515.1). Lineage (GTDB taxonomy): Bacteria > Acidobacteriota > Terriglobia > UBA7540 > UBA7540 > Bog-366. The sequence goes on along the minus strand of JASHTO010000440.1, from coordinate 1,191 downwards.
AAATGACGCTGGGACGAAAAGTTTCGTAATTCGCCGACACCAGAGTTTGCGACATTCACCTCGAACAAGGTCACTGCCGAGAAGCCGATGCGCACCTCCTCCATTACTCAAGATGACTTGCAGGGAGTTTTCCCCGTGCCTCCGCTGGCTCGCCGGCGGGACGTGAAGCGCACGCTGGATTTTGATGCCACAACCCGCGTTGTGAATCATTTGGCCGCCGCGGGCATGACACGCGTGCTTTTCGGCGGCAACGCCTTCCTATATCACCTGAGCCTGAAGGAATACGAGCAACTTCTCGAGTGGCTCGCAGGCCTCCCGAATCATCTGTGGTGCATCCCCAGCGCCGGACCGTCGTTCGGCCGGCTGATGGACCAAGCGCCGTTGCTCCGCCGCCATGGATTTCCATGCGTGATGGTTTTGCCGTGCAATGATCCACGCGACGTGGCGGGATTGGAATGTGGCCTGCGCGAATTTTCGGATGCGGCGGGCATGCCGCTGACTGTATACCTAAAGGATGAGCTGGGATTTGGGAGCGACCGTGCCGCCGGCCTTGATGCCGTTGGCCGCTTGGTAGCAAGCGGAGTTTGCTGCGCGATCAAGTACGCGGTGGTCCGCAAAGACCCGGCGCAGGATGATTACCTTGCGGCGCTGCTTCAGCGCGTGGACCGTCGCTACGTGGTGAGCGGCATCGGTGAGAGACCCGCTGTTGTCCACATGTTGGATTGGCACTTGCCGGGATTCACCACCGGTTCCGGCTGTGTCGCCCCGGCTCTGACCCAGGCGCTCTTCGCCGCTTGCCGGGGGGGCGACCGCACCGCCGCAGAGGCGCTGCGCACCCACTTTCTGCCCCTGGAAGATTTGCGCGACGCCTGGGGACCTTCGCCCGTTCTCCACGCCGCCATTGAGGCTGCGGGCATCGCTGAAACCGGCCCCCTGCCGCCGTTTGTTTCCGATTTGTCCACAGAAAAGTTCGAAACGGTCAAACCCGTCGCGCAGGCGCTCGCGGCGCAATCGCTGAGTCGCTCCACCAATGCTTGACCATAGTTCGCGAAATGGTCGTCACGACGCTGCTATTTTGCAGGGAATTTGAACCTGAACCGGCTTTGTTTGCGCCCCACCTTGAAGGCGATGTCGATGAAGTCGCCATTACGTGGGTAGACTGAGGGGTCAAAATCGCTCGCCGGGTTTGTC
>JASHTO010000439.1 GCA_030040515.1 Terriglobia bacterium | reverse complement strand
TTCCGGTTTTTGGAGCTGGCTTTGCACAACGCTATGGAAGAGCACCTTGCGAATGCTTCGCCGCAGGAGCACATTGACGTGCACTTCGCCCAAGGGCGGAAATTCCTGGCGGAAAGCCGCTTTGGGGAAGCCGAGCGCGAATTCACTGAGGTCGTCACGCTGTCTCCGTCGGACTCCCAGGCGCGTCTCCTGCTCGCCCAGGCGTTCGCCGGCGAGGGCAAGGATCAGGACGCGGTGAAGGAGTTCCAAGCTTCGCTGAAACTGAAAGACAGTGCGGAGGCTCGACTCTCACTGGCACGAGTTTATCTCTCAATGAATCAACCGGAGCTGGCCCGCACGCAGGGACAGGCGGCGCTTCAACTTGATCCCGGTTATTCCGAAGCGCAGCAGTTCCTGGAACAAATCCACGCCACAGCTCCGACGGCGGGGAAGACCCCTTGAGCGCCAAAATTTTGCGCAACGTAGCCTTGCTTATAGTTGCCGGGGCGAGTGCTTTCCCTTCGTCGCCTCCCACACCGCAACAGGGCCGGCCGGAAGTCGTGGAAATCAAGCTCGACATGATGATCCACCAGGTGAGCGCGGAATATGTGGAGCGGGGAATCGCTTACGCGAACGATCGCCATGCTGACGCGATCCTTCTGGAATTGAACACGCCCGGCGGACTGGTGACCTCCACCCAGGATATTGTCCAGGCCATCTACGCGTCACGTGCTCTCGTCATCACCTATGTCGCGCCGAGCGGCGCCAGCGCGGCCTCGGGAGGGTTCTTCGTATTGCTGGCGGGCGATTTGGCCGTGATGGCTCCGGGAACCAACACGGGCGCCTCCCATCCTGTGGACTTGCTCGGTACGGGAACCGACAAGACCATGAGTGAAAAAATCGAGAATGATCTGGCCTCCTACATCCGGTCGATCGCGCAGAAGCGCGGGCGGAATGTGGCTCTGGCGGAAGACGCGGTGCGAAAAAGCGCCTCCTTCACCGACAAGGAAGCACTGGAAGACAAACTGATTGACGGCGTGGCCGGCTCGCCGAGTCAAATTTTCGCTCAGTACGACGGCAAATCCATTCCCCGCATTAATGGCCCCGCCGGGACTCTTCATCTGGCTGATGCAAACATCGAAGTCTACCGCATCACGCGCATCGAATCGTTGCTCATGTGGGTGGCGGACCCGAATATCGCGTTCCTGCTTGGCGCGCTGGGAGTGCTTTGCCTCTACCTCGAGTTCACTCACCCGGGATTGGTGGCGCCGGGCGTGGTGGGAGCAATTTCACTGGTTCTGGCCCTGTACGGTTTCAATTTCCTGCCTCTTAACTATGTCGGCGTTTTGCTGATTTTCACGGGTCTGGTACTGTTTGCTCTGGAGGTCAAGGTAACGTCGCACGGTGTGTTGGCAGCGGGTGGGGTCATCGCGTTGGTTTTGGGCGCCCTGATTCTGGTTAAATCGCCCTGGCCGGAGGCGCGCATCCACATCTCCACGGCCCTCGGCGTGGCGCTCCCCCTGGCCATCATCACGATTATCTTGCTGCACTATGCCGTGGCCGCCAAGCTCCGCAAAGCGGTGACGGGCGAGGAAGGAATGATCGGATTGCTGGGCGTGGCGTACACGGACCTCGACCCGTCGGGGAAGGTTCTCGTACATGGTGAAATTTGGGGAGCGCGCGCCGGCCAGCGGATCCCGCAGGGTGCGCAGGTCCGCGTGCAGGCGGTCGACGGCCTGACTCTGCAAGTTGAGTCGGCGCAGGAAACCCGGTAAACTGCCGTGGCGCATTGCCCCAGGTCTTCCACTTGATACGGGCTTCGCGCATACAGCGGGAAAGCGCTTCGGGGGGTGCCTTATGGATGTGGGATGGATCGTAGCAATCGTCATCGTTCTTTTCTGGGCTTCTAGATGTCTCAACGTGCTGAGGGAGTATGAGCGGGCCGTGGTGTTCCGGTTGGGGCGGCTTCAGAAGCCTGACAAGGGGCCGGGATGGATCTTCGTCCTCTGGCCGATTGACAAGTGGGTGCGGGTTTCCCTCCGGCTGGTAACATGGGATATACCCCCGCAAGATGTCATCACGAAAGATAACGTTTCGTTGAAGGTAAGCGCGGTGGTCTACTTCCGCGTCATCAACGCGCAACAGGCGGTCGTGGAGCTGGAAAATTACCGCTACGCGATTGAACAACTGGCGCAAACTACACTTCGATCGGTACTGGGCGAAGTGGAAATGGACGACCTGCTCTCCCAACGCGAGAAGCTGAACACCCGGCTGCAAACCATTCTGGACGAGCACACCGAACCGTGGGGAATTAAGGTCTCGAAGGTGGAAGTGCGGCAGGTGGACTTGCCGCAGGAGATGCAGCGCTCCATCGCCGCCCAGGCGGAGGCCGAGCGCGAACGCCGGGCCAAGATCATCCATGCCGACGCCGAATATCAGGCCTCGGCCAAGCTCCTCGAAGCCGCCAACGTCATCGCCAAAGAACCCATTGCCATCACCTTGCGGTATCTCCAGACGCTGGTGGAAATCGGCACGGAAAAGAATACCACTGTGATCTTTCCCGTCCCGGTGGAATTGCTGAGCGCGCTGATGGGGAAATTGCTTTCCCCACCCGGCGAAGCGCAGAAATAATGGAGACGTACGGAAAGGGCTTCGGACACACCGGAGGCAAGGAGGAAAAGAGGGCCGATGGACGCGAGGGAACATGAGGAGAGAGGGCACTCCGCGCGCTACCTGGTTCTCCTCTTTCTGGTGTGTGTGGCGACCTGCGGAGTCTTCTTCTCATTGGGATACCTGGTGGGAAACAATGAGCGCAGCTCGCGCTCCGCTCCTACCACGGAGGTCGTCACCGCTCCGCCGGTAATTCCGCCGAATATCAATCCGCCGGCCGAGAGCGTCCAATCGACGCCCCAAACCCCGGTGTCCAACCCGAAACCGCTCAATCCGCCGCCGGACACGCTCGCGGATTCGCCCGCGGGCACCGCTGCGCAACCGGCGGCCCCAGCGGCAAAGCCCTCGGACAGCGCCGCTTCCTCAGGCCACGCTGCCGGCGCCTCAACGCCTGCACTGAATCCTCCACCTCCTCCGGCCGCTACCGCGGACGAGGTGGGAGAAGGAATCACCCTGCAAGTTGTGGCGTCCCGCTCTCAGCAGGACGCGGAGCACATCGTCGATATTCTCAAACAGAAAGGCTATCCGGTTTTCCTGGCAACCCCTGAATACGCCGGTGCCGACGATAAATTTTTCCGAGTCCTGGTGGGCCCCTTCCGATCGCGCGCGGAAGCCGATCAAGCGCGTGACCAGCTTGTGAAGGAAGGATTCAAGAATCCCTTCATCCGGCACTGACGCGACGCTCACCATGGTCGAGGTCGTGGCTGCCCCAAAGCGAAATCATAAATTGGACACTCGAAATTCGAATCTCCCTGGCGAACCCGATCTGCAATCTTCAAATTTCGGGTTTCGCCGTTTCATGCCCTGGATTGCTGCTGCGTTGAGCGGACTCCTTCTGGCAGCGTGCTTTCCCAAAATACACTTGCAGGGGTTGGTGTGGGTGGCGGGCGCGCCCCTGCTCGCCGCATTGGCAGGTGAAAAGCGGTTAAAACGCGCATTTCTGCTGGGGTACGTGTGCGGGGCGGGATTTTTCGCGGTGAGTTGTTATTGGTTCACCACCGTTATGGAATCCTA
>JASHTO010000438.1 GCA_030040515.1 Terriglobia bacterium | reverse complement strand
ATACCATTCCATTGCAATAGCATAAAGTGAGTTTGGTGAATGTGGAACGCGTGGACTTCGCGCGTTCTGTTTTCAATCGTCCAGTCTTCCACGTCCCCATCGTGGACCGTGATGTTGGGATTGGGTGCGGCAGGATCGAAGGGAGCGGGGGTCTGCCCGTCCACAGTGATGTAGAAGATTGTGGGGCTCGCGGGGTTCGTGGGGTCCTGCGGCTTCTCAGAAAAGTACAATTTTCTTTGTACCGCCGGCTTCACATTCCCCAGCCAGGCAATCTGCGGCCGGGGCAAGGGCACCGGCGCAGCCGCAAGTCTTCGGCGCGGCTCAGGCGCGGCGGCATCCGCCAGAATGATCGCCAAGGGCCGCGTGGGATCATTTTCGCCGTCCGGGCCGGTGTCAAAGCTGCGCGTGATCAACTTCGCCTGTGCTCTCGCGCGTGGCCCTTTCATGATGAATTCCACGCGCCCGGCAGGAGGCAGCAGAATGTGGCTTTCCCAGAGGATGCGGTTTCCTGCCATGCCATCCTCATTGATGGGGATGCCATCCAGCGCCACCACCCCGAGCGACTGAGGCGAGCCATCCACAATGATTTGCAGATTCAGGTAAGTGATTGCCGATGCGTTTAACATGCGCCACAGTTGCCGCTCCAAAGACTTGATGCGAATCACCGCCGGCGTGTATTCCGGGTACGGGACGGGAACGAAATTAATCGAAAGGTCTTTGGCCGGCTTGCCGCCGCCAGTGCCGGTGTTCAGCACATCTCCTTCGGCATCGTGCAAGACGATGGGGGGAGGAACATTCCCAGAATTGACGGGCGCGGCATCGGGGTTTAGCAGGTCTTCATCGCGAATGATGAAAGTACGCTCCGGCAAACCCGCAAGCAGCGTGTTGGCGCGCTCCAGACCTTCCACAATGATCGCTCCGGAAGCGCCTCCCAGCACTTGCGGACTGGTGAAACCGTGAACGTGCGGGTGGTACCAGTACATGCCGGGAGCTTCGTTGGCAGGTATTTGGAAGTGATACTCGAAGGGCTTGGCGTTTGGGGCGATAAATGTTCTCAGGACGTCGTCCTGATGGCAGGCCGGCGGGACTGTAAGTCCGTGAAAATGGAGATTCGTGGAGAGCGCGTCCATCTCCCCGCCGGCACATGGATCAGAGGTAACATGCATGTGCCCGCCCCTCATGCCGATTCCAGGCCGTGCGGGCAATCCTGACTTTAATTCGTTCTTCAGGTCGAGGATCAATTGGTCCCCCGCCTTCAGTCGCAGCACCGGCGCTTCTTGACCCTCTGCATCGACGTAGCAGTAGCGCACAAATCCAGCCGCATCTACAAAGTTTCGGTAAGCAAGCTGAAGCTTCAGGACTCCGTTGCGGCTTTCGAGCTCCGGGGGTTCGGGAACCACACTGCCCACGGCGGGACGAGTACAAAGTTCGGCTGAGCGGCTTTCCCCCGGGGCCTGATGACTGATCATTGCCACCCCAGCCGCTGCGCACATCAAAATACGCATCGAGATCGTCGTCATCCTACGCACAGCCACGCGCCATCCGCTCTTTTCCTTGTGAGGACTGAGCTTTTCTGAAGTCAACAATTTGAGAGAAAGCATTCTACAGGGCGGTCGAGTCTTGGCGGATGAAGTCCAGGTGAAGTTTCCATTAAGAATATTCGGTCGCGCCTTCTTTACCTTATCGCGGATTTATAGAGGATGACAAAATATTGTGACAGCTCTCCCCTGTAGCGGCGCTCTCTGAGCGCCGAAAACGGCGGTCGCCCTGCGACCCAAAGCCGTCTTCGGGCGACGGGTCGAAGACCGCCGCTACAATCGGACGCCGTCACTATTCTCTCCGCCTCAGTAGGTATTTTAAGGGGCCGCCGCGCCCTATACGCGGGCGTTGTCCGGACGGCTCTTCACCTCGACCAGCGCCGCCCCCCAGCTCAGTCCCGCTCCGAAAGCCGCGGTCACCACTTTTGTCCCGGGTACGAGCAATCCGGCAGCTTGCGCTTCTGACGCCGCGATCAGCCACGAGGCGGAGGAGGTGTTGCCGTATTTGTCGCCGTTGATAAAGCACCGGCTGCGATCGATCTTGAGCTCGTGCATCAGCCTTTCGAGCAACCGCAGGTTCGCCTGGTGGAACAGAAAGAGTCCTATGTCCTCCACTCGCAGGGAATTTTTTTCAAGCAGTTCAGCGACCGAGCGGGCGAGCTTGCGGACAGCGTGCATGATGATGGTGCGGCCGTCCATTTGCAGCGTGGATCCGAAATCCATGCGCAGCGCGTCGGAGAATGTGGCGTCGCTCGCGACCCAAACATCCTGAATCACCAAGGGGCCGTCGCCGGGAGCAACCACGCAGGCTCCCGCACCGTCGCCGAACAAAATGGCAGTTTCTTTCACGCGCGGTCCCTGCGCCAGAGCGCTGATCATGGTTTCCGCCGCCACCACCAGGGTTGGTCCCCACTGCTCACACATGCGAGTGGCGAGCGCCAGTCCAAACAACCCGGAGATGCTGGCGAGGTGCAAATCAAAAGCCGGAATCGTTCCCGCCTTGATCCGCTTTTGGACTTCCGCGGATACCCCTGGAAACTGGCGATGCGGAGTTCCCGTGCAGGCGATGATCGCCCCCAGCTTTCCCGCGCTGAATCCGGAGTTTTCCAGGCACCGGAGCGCCGCGCCTTCAGCGAGGTCGCAGACGGTTTGTCCCGCCGCCGCTTTCCGCCGCGAGACAATTCCGCACACGCTCAGAATCCATTCCGGCGTGACTCCGAACTCCGCCGCCAGCGGAGCATTCGAAATCACTCCGGAGGGAAGAAAGTGCCCGAATCCCAAGATTGCGGACATTCAGGATGCACCGTGAGTGTTCAGGTAGGCGGAAATTTTCGCCAGCGATTCGAACTTGGAAGGGTGAAGGTCGTTGTCCGGTACTTTGACCTTGAACTCCTTTTCCAGATCGGCGACGAAATCAACCAGGTCAAACGAGTCGATGACGCCGGTGTCAAAGAGCGAGGTTTCGCGGTCGGTGGGGATGGGGGCTTTGGCAACTCTTCCCAAAGCCACCAGAATTCTATCGTCGAGGGCCATTTGATTTTCCCTTCGCGGCAACACTGCGAGGCAGCGGATCATCATACTACAATTCGCCGCGCCGGGAGCCCGGCTTAACCATAACGCGCGCGGGCGCGGTATGCGCCGGCGAGGGTTTCGAGGAGGGCTTCGAGGTTTTTCAGGTCGTCCGCGCTGAACTCGAAGCGGGGGGAAATGCGTTGGATGATTTTTCGCGCCGTGTCCGCTCGCACTTCGACGCCGAGCTGATTCCGTCGCAGCAGAAAGGCTTCGATCAACTGGAACTCCTGCGGCGTCAGGCGCGAAACATCGTAGCGTGAACCGGCCGGCGAGGCAGCGAGGTCCCAACGAACCGCGGTTTCAAGCACTGCCGGTTTTTCATGGACCACTACAGTGCCTGCAACGTAGTCACCCAGGCGCTTGCTCTTTGCGCTCAACAGCGCGCTGATGATAGCTACGCCGTAAAGGCCCGGCAAGCTGTCCACAATCCGCAAAAGATTTCGCGCCACCGCTTCATAAACAGTAATGGGTCGGCCGGAATCCTGAATCACCCGTAAGTGTGTCGAGCGCTTACCCGGAGTCTGCCCGTTCCAGACCGATTCAAAGATTGCGAAGTAGCCAAAGTGGAGGAGAAACCACAGCAGCACCAGAATCGCCAGCGCCCACGCGCCATGGGCCGGCACCCTGCGAGTTCTCCCCACGATTGCGAGTGCTACGGCAACCAGGGTCAAACCCGCGGCCGATTGAATCAGCGTATCCAGAGCAAGGGCCAGAAATCGGCTGCCTATTCCCGCCAGCGGAAACTCCAGGGGAATTTGCTCAGGCGTATCGATTAACAGGTTATCCATGAGAGGCCAAGTCGGTCATGCGAAATGCGTTAGAATACAAGGCCCGCTTCCTGAATTTAAGGGTGGCGACTGCTCGCCGATGCTCAACTGCCGGGGCTCTTCATGATTAGCGCACGCTGGATGGCAAAACGCAAGCCGTACTGGGACCGGCTGGAGGAAATCATCAGCAAAGCCGGCCATCGAGGTGTGCGGGTTCTCACATACTCGGAACTTCAGGAGCTGGGATTACTCTACCGCCAGATTGCCGCCGATTTAGCTTCGGTCCGCGAGGATCCCATGAGCCAGCCCTGGGCGGCTTTCCTGAACCAGCTTCTCGCCCGCGCCCACAACCTGATCTACATGGGCCAGGGCGCGCGTCCGAGCGGCATTCTGGGATTCTACCGCCGCGAATTTCCGCAAGTCTTCCGGCGGACATGGAATTACACCGCCCTGGCGTTTTTGATCTTTCTGGCCGGAGGGCTGGCAGGATTCTTCACCAGCCTCGCTGACCCTTCGTTTCAGCGCTACCTGCTGGGTCCCGAGATGAGCGACACCATCGATCGCCGCGAGATGTGGACGCACTCGGTGCTGACCGTGAAGCCCCTGGCCTCGAGCGCCATCATGACCAACAACCTCAGCGTCTCATTCACGACGTTCGCACTGGGAATCATCGGCGGGCTCGGCACCGCTTATATGCTGGTGCTGAACGGGGTACTGATCGGGGTGATCGGCGCGGCCTGCTGGCAGGCCGGCATGAGCCTACAACTCTGGTCATTCGTTGCGCCGCACGGAGCCCTGGAACTGCCCGCCATCTTCATGGCCGGCGGCGGAGGCCTGCTGCTGGCGCGCGGCCTGCTTTTCCCGGGGCAACTTCCCCGCCGCGAGGCGCTGGTGTTTTTCGGCGGTCAGGGAGTGCGCTTGGCTTTGGGCATCATTCCCATGCTGTTCGTCGCGGGCGTTTTGGAAGGATTTTTTTCTCCGTCGTATCTTCCCGTAGCGGCGAAGTTCGCGTGTTCAGCGGCGGCAGGCGGATTGCTGCTGCTCTATCTCACCCAGTGCGGAAGGGAACAAAAGCGCGAGGTTCCCTCAGAGCAGACCCTGGGACTTAATCCGCAAATACTGGTTGATGATGGACGATGACAATCTGCCCGGCAGAAATTCCATGGCCAGCGCACCCTGTTCGCGCAGGCGCCGAAGCAGAATCTCCCGCCGCTGGATGATCTCCTGCGCCGCGACGTATTGATACATGCCTGCGGGCGAGCCCGGGGGGTGGCCCACCAGCTCGCGCAATTCGGGCTCACCCACCACAGCAAAAAGCACCAGATGCCAGGGAAGCAGGCGCGAAGCGGCTTCAATCACCTCCGGCGTCGCCGCAGTTTCCGCCAGGTCGGTGATCCAAACCACCAGGCTGCGGCGGCGATGGCGGCTCATCAAGCTGTCCGCAGCCAGGGCGTGATTGGCTTCCAAAGATTCGCCACTTGCCAGTGCCAATTGCTCCACGATATTGCGCAAGTGTGATGCGCCGCGCGCGGCGGGAAGAAACGCCTGGAGTTTTCGTCCATAAGTGATTAGCCCTGTGGTATCGCCTGAGTGGAGCGCCACGTGCGCCAGGCTCAACGCGGCGTTGACGGCGTAATCCAGCTTCATGAGCGGCGCA
>JASHTO010000437.1 GCA_030040515.1 Terriglobia bacterium | reverse complement strand
GGGAATTCCCCGTTGGTGCGAGCGTAGACAAGCATTTCAACGCCGTTAGTAAGAACGCCGAATATCGCCAGTTGCGGCCGGACGTAGTTATCGAGGAGTTGGCCGGCAAATTGGTCGAGAGGGCCAGCGGAAGGCTTCTTGAACTCGATCACAGCATGAACTCGTCCCCCGAATCCGGTAAGTGCGACGTCAAACCTTTTCCGCGACCTGCCCCGCTGCGCAAGGAGGTCCCTTCCAAACCCTTCATAGCCAAGCTCGACGAAAAAAGATCGTTCTTGGAAGATCTTTTCGATTTCAGCTTCGGTGAGGTTTGTGTCTTGACACGCTTTACCGATGCTGCGAAGGATTTGTTGGAACTTTCGCGACATGGCTTTACATTCTACAGATGCGGCCCAACGAAGCAAAGGCGAAATGGCGGACCCGCGGACGGCGCCTTTCTGCGCGTACAATTTTCAAGGCCGGGAGGGAAGGCGATTCAGAATTGCAAATTTGAGACCAGGCGCGAAATGCGCTCAGGCGGAACGGCGCGGACTGCGGAGTTTTCGCGTCCTCCGGCGGCGAAAAACCCATTGACACTTTTCCAAAATCTTTGCTACGGTACAAAATCCCCGTGAGAGAATGGAAGCTCACTTTCTGGGGCAAGATGGCTTTGGGAAGGAATCCAACTCCCCCAGGAGAAGGCAGGAAGCGGAATGTTCGTAGCCAAGCGGATGTTCCTGACTAAAGGTGTAGGGAAGCACCGCGAAAAGCTAACCAGTTTTGAGTTGGCACTGCGCTCGGCGGGGATTGCCGCGTGCAATCTCGTCCGGGTTTCCAGTATTTTTCCTCCCCGATGCAAATTGATTCCGCGCGCCGAGGGCGTGAAGGAATTGAAGCCGGGGCAGGTGACCTTTGTGGTGATGAGCGAGAACTCCACGCGTGAGCCGCACCGCTTGATTGCCGCTTCCGTGGGCGTGGCGATTCCCAGCGACCGAAACACTTTCGGCTACCTTTCCGAGCACCATTCCTTCGGCGAAACGGAGGAAGTGGCGGGCGAATACGCGGAAGAGCTGGCCGCGGAAATGCTTGCCACTACGCTGGGCGTGGAATTCGATCCTGACCGAAGCTGGAACGAGAAGAAAGAAATCTACCAGATTTCCAACAAGATCGTCCGCACGCTGCACGTCACGCAGTCGGCGATTGGCGACAAGCGCGGCCTTTGGACCACGGTGCTTTCAGCCTCCATTTTGCTCGGCATCGACGAATAGGGGGGAAGGCCACGCGCTCCCCCCCCACCTTCCTGACCGCTGCTAGGAGTTCCAAGCGAAAGGGCCGAGACTTCAAATCCCCTAGGGGGCGAGATGCGCAAGAGCGATATCCTCTCCAAACCCACCCGGCCGTTGAAAATCGACGGCAGCAAGAGCGTCAGTGCGCTGCTCGAGAAAATGCAGGGCATCTCCTTTCAGGGCCGCAACCTGGCCATCGCCTACCAGGTCTGGAAAAAATGCTGGGCGACCGCGTGATGATCATGATGGGCATGTCGGGCGCCATGGTGCCGGCGGGAATGCGTCGCCTGATCGTCTACCTCATCAAGCATCGCCTGATCGATTGTCTGGTCACCACCGGAGCCAACCTTTTTCATGATATTCATGAAACGCTCGGCCGCCTGCACTTCCAATGCTCGCCCAGCATCGACGACGTGCATCTGCAAAAGCACTTGATTGACCGCATGTATGACACGCTGGCGGACGAGGAGGAATTCCGCGAGGCCGACGCCATGATCGGCCGCTTTGCCGCCACACTCGACCAACCACGCCCTTACACCACGCGCGCATTCCTGAACCTGCTGGGGAAAGATCTCGCCCGGCGGGCAAAAGAAGACGACATCGTTACCGCGGCCTATCGCGCCGGCATTCCGCTCTATTGCCCTGCCGTAGGCGACTCCTCCATCGGCATCGGCATTGCCGAAAATCGCCACGAAGGCAAGAACCAATTCACTTTCGATGTAATCGGCGACGTGCTGGAGACCGTGCACCTGGCGTCCGATTCACCCAACAGCGGAGTGGTGTATTTCGGGGGTGGAACGCCCAAGAATTTCGTTCAACAGACGGAAGTCACCACGGCCTTTATGCGCAACGCCACCGAGGGCCACAAATACGCCATGCAGATCGTGACCGACGCCCCGCATTGGGGCGGGCTTTCCGGCTGCACGCTGGAAGAAGCGCAAAGCTGGGGCAAAATCGCTCACGACGCCAGCATGGTCACCGTGTATTGCGATTCCACCATCGCCATGCCGGTTCTGGTTTCAGCCCTCGCCGGAAATTTCGCCCTGATTCGCAACCGCAAGAAGCCCGTGTTCTCGCTGGGGCGCGAGCTCAAGTTTTCATTTCCCAGGTAGCGCAGCACGGTTTCCGGGCCTGCCAAACCCCTCCAGGTTTTCCCTCCGCTTGTTGCCGCTTGGCATGCTTCGTGGCCATTCCCCATGTATAATTCAGGTAGGGTCAGTGCGCGAGCCTGTTGTTCGCGAAGCCTGCGTCAATGCCCGACGATCAACTCTCCAATCCGGACACCCTCACCAATTCCCAGGACGTTGAGCGCCTGGTGCGTGATTTCGAGCGGCGCACGCTGGCGGAATTGAAAGGCCGGTTCAGCCAACTGGTCTATCTCGCGTCCTTGCGCGATTACAACACCGGCCGTTACAACCACTATGGATTGGAAACGCGTTACCCGTCGGAAGCCGTGGACGAGGGCCTGCGCCAGTGCCACATGCGGATATTTGAAGAGCTCGTGGCGCTGTCGCTTCAGGAGCAGACGGAAGACTTGCTGGATTTCTTCGAGTCCTTGAAGGAGGATCGGGCGCGGCTGGTGAATGTCTGGAAGCGCTTGAAGTCCTACCAAATCCTCGCACCGGAGGATTGCCATCCCCTGGCGCGGGAGCTGTTTGAAAAGAACACAGAGGTGATGCTGAAAATCCTACGTGAAACCGACCTGTGGCCCCTACTGCACGATCCGCATCGCGACGCCGATGACCTGCCCTAGCACTTCGCCGTCGTCGGGAATGCGGATGGTTCGCGGCCCGACGGGAGACAGCGGGTGCGGAAGCAGAGTCACTTCCTTCCCGCGTTGGAAGCACCAGCAGCATTCGTAGCTGTAGCGCAGTTCCAGGAAATAAATGGGGCGGTCGTATTCCGTCAGCCAGCCGGAATTCACGATCCTGCGGCGCGAATCGTCAACCTGCACGATGGACCCCGGACGCAACAATGGAACCATCATCTGGTCTTCCAACCCGATAAATCCATACCGGAATTTCTTCAAGTCGAGCTGGCTCAGCAATCCTGCCGGAATTTCTCCCCACGATTCAATCAGGCGTGAAAGGAAGGCAGTCTTCTCCGGTCTGAATCCCGGATCGAAGCGCACCGGGAAACGAATCGCCCTTGCCGGGTCGCCCACCTCCACCGTGAAGAGGTGTGTGGAGGATTGCAAGGTTGAGTGGCAGTGTTCCTGCATCTTGCTCACATTGATTCCATACACTCCCATCATCTCTTCAATGCTCAGCCGGTAAATCACTGCCAGGCTGTAGAACTTGTAAATGCTGGGGAGCGAACCATCATTCTCAATCTGGTTGAGGCGCGCCATGGAGACTATATATTCGGCGCTGCGTTCCGTGTCGGCAATTTCCAGGCTTGCTTCCTCCACGTGGCGCAGTGTCATCCCCAAGCGTTCGCGGATTTGTTTCAGTTTGAATCCGGCCTGTTGGCTAAGAGTGACGCTAGTGGAAGGCGATGGAACGGGAAGTGATTGGGACATATCCTGACCCTTGGATCAGACAAATACTTTCCGCAGCTCCGGCCCGGATGGTGCCGTGCTTAAGAAAGAATACATACGTGGAGCGGAGTTCCGGGGGACTAAGCCATTCCCCTCCCGTATTCTACTATACTGTCGAGGCGGGGAGTATAGTACTTCCGTGACGTTTTCTCGTCGAGTTGAAAAACCCGAGGGGTAATTGGAATCGGCCGTCAAGTTGGTGAAGAATATTTTTTGATATCTGTAGCGGCGGTCTACGACCGCCGAATCGTCGATCCCGCGTGGGCGGGATCGACGCTACAACAAACTGCACCACTGCGG
>JASHTO010000436.1 GCA_030040515.1 Terriglobia bacterium | reverse complement strand
CGTTCGCCGCCGTGGTGATGTTGCGCTTCGGCAATACGCAAGGAAGTTCGACAAGCTCAACCTTCGCGCAACCGGCTTCATAGTATCGAGAGAGGAAATTCGGCGCGCTTATCGCCAGGTTTCACCCGGTTTTGTGCCCGCGGTGCGAGTTGCCGCGACAAACATTCGCAAGGCCGCACGCCGCCAATTGCCGCGGGCCTGGTCATGCCCAATGCGCCCCGGCGTGAGCGTCGGCCAAATCCTCCGGCCGCTCGAGCGCGTGGCGTGCTACGTTCCCGGTGGGCGCTTTCCTCTCCCCTCCACCGTACTGATGAGCGTTATTCCCGCTCAAGAAGCCGGCGTGCACGAAGTGATTGTGACAACACCCCGGCCGGCGCCCGCTGTATTGATCGCCGCAGACCTGCTGGGCGTCAAGAAAATCTACCGCCTGGGCGGCGCGCACGCCGTGGCCGCATTCGCCTACGGAACCGAATCCGTTCCGCGCGTGGACAAAATCGTCGGTCCCGGCAATCGCTACGTGGCCGCAGCCAAGAAAGTTGTGGCGGGTGACTGCGGCATCGACTTCATCGCCGGGCCCTCGGAGCTGGTGCTGGTGGGGACTCGCGGCAACGCGGAGTGGATTGCCGCGGACCTGGTCGCGCAGGCGGAGCACGATCCGGATGCCGTGGCCATTTTTATCACTCCCTCCATTCGCCTGGCGCTTCAGGTGCAAGCTGCTGCACACGGAATCGTGGCGCGATTGGATTTGCCGGTCGCCAGCCAGTCACTTGCCGCCCAGGGTGGCATCATCGTGACGCGCAATCTGACGGAAGCGGCGGAACTCGTCAATCGTTTGGCGCCCGAGCACTTGACGCTTTTCGAGGGCACAACTTCATTGCTTGCGCGAGTGCAATCCGCCGGCTCGATTTTTCTCGGCGGCTACAGCCCGGTCGCGGCGGGAGATTACGCCTCGGGGACGAACCACATCCTTCCCACTGGAGGCGCGGCGCGCGTGCGTGCCGGCCTGAGCGCGGCGGATTTTGTGAAGTCCATTTCCGTGCAGCGTCTCAGCTCGCGTGGATTGGCGGGGCTTAAGAAGAGCATCGTCACCATGGCGGATACGGAGGGGCTGAAAGCGCACGCTTACTCTGTGATGACACGATTTAGTGAAACTCAGGACCGAAAGAACGTATAGGCCCCGATTATACGGAACGACATAAGTGTTTGCGTATTTGGCTGTAGCGGCGGTCTATGACCCCCGGTCGGCGCTCGCCCTGCGACCCAAAGCCGTCTTCTGGCGACGGGTCGTAGAGCGCCGCTACAATTTATGTCGCTCCGTCTAGATCGAAAAGTGCTCAAGGATGCTCGGGAAAAAGCTTTCATCACAGAGAACACAGTGAGGTCTTTCTCTGTGAACCTCTGTGCCCTCGGTGGTGAAGGCCCTTATTAAGGTAATCCATGATCAAGCCTCGGCCAGCAATCGAGAATCTGAAAAAGTATCGCCCCCCGCAGGAGGGCCGGGGGGGCAAGATGCGGCTTGATTTCAACGAAAACACTGTGGGCTGTCCGCCGCAAGTCATCCGTGCCTTACGGCGCGCTCTGAACCCGGAAATGATGACGCGCTACCCTGAGTACGACGAAGGCCGCCGCACCCTCGCCGCGTATTTTTGTGTCAAGCCGGAGGAGATGGTTCTCGCCAACGGCACCGACGACGCCATCAAAATGGTTTGCGATACATTTGTCGATCCGGGTCACGCGCTGCTGGTGCCCGCGCCCACTTTCCCCGTCTACGAATTCTTCCACAATGTGGCGGGCGGAAAGACTCTGCGCATTCGCTACGATGAGCGCTTTCGCTTGCCGGCGCACGATTTCGTCGCCACACTCAAGAAGGAACGCGTGCGCTGGGTGGCGCTGGCCAATCCCAACAATCCCACCGGCACGCAGATTCCCAAGTCCGCGCTGAAATCAATTCTGCTAGCCGCCCCGCAAACGGTCGTGCTGGTCGATGAGGCCTATCAGGATTTCTCCGGCCAAACCATCCTGCCGTGGATTCGCCGCTACCCGAATTTGATCGTCACTCGCACTTTTTCGAAAGCCTTCGGGCTTGCGGCGCTGCGCATGGGGTGCCTGTTCGCCAATCCCCAGCTTATTGAGCCGCTCCAGCGCGGACAAAACCCGTTTGCCGTAAATTCCCTCGCCTTGATGTGCGCTTGCATCGCAATTCGCTATGACGAGAACGTGCGTAAATATACACAGACGATTCGCGCAAACCGCGTGGGGCTGTGTCGCTGGCTCGACGCGCATGATATTCCCTACGTCCCGAGTTCCGCGAATTTCGTTCTGACGCGTGTGGGTGAGCGCGCCCCGGAAATCGCGCGCCTGCTGCGCGAAAAGAAAATTCTGGTCCGCGATTGGAGCTACGACCCGCACCTGAAGGGTTACCTGCGATTCACCGTCGGCTCGCAGGCGCAGACGCGCCGCCTGATGTCGGAACTCGAACGATTGAAGCATCTGATTCAGACCCCGAACGGCGCGCGGGCCTGGAAAAACATGGTGGTCTACTCTTCCGCAGGATGGTTCGCATGAAAGGCCGCACCGCCAGCGTGCATCGCAAGACCGCGGAAACCGATATCCGTGCGCGCCTCAATTTGGATGGCCGCGGCGTGTATAAGATTTCCACCGGCATTCGTTTCCTCGATCACATGCTGGAGCTCTTCACGAGGCACGGTGGCTTTGACCTCGCACTCGAAGCCCATGGCGACCTGGACGTCGATCAACACCACACCGTAGAGGACGTCGGCATTGTTCTCGGCCAACTGGTGCGCGAGGCGCTGGGGTCGAAGAAAGGAATTAATCGCGCGGGTTATTTCTTGATGCCCATGGATGAAACCCTCGGGATCGCCGCCATCGACCTGAGCGGCCGGCCTTACCTGGTGATGAACGCCCCGCTCAAGGTGCGATTCGTCGGCGATCTGCAAACTGAGCTGCTGGAGGATTTCTTTCACGGCTTCGCCACTTCGGCCACCGCCAATGTCCACCTGAAGGTCGCCTACGGACGGTCGAGCCACCACACCATCGAGGCGCTCTTCAAGGCATTCGCACGCGCGCTCCGCTACGCCTGCTCGCGCGACCGCCGCTTGCGGTCCCAGCTTCCCAGCACCAAGGGGCTTCTATGATTGCCGTTCTCGATTACGGCGGCGGCAACGTGGGCTCGGTCCTGAAAGCGGTCGAGTATCTTGGCAAAGCGGCGCAGAAGGTCGATCATCCGGCTTTGCTTGCGGAAGCGGAAAAGATCATCTTCCCCGGACAAGGGCACTTCGGGGCAATGATGAAAGGGTTGGAGGACCGCGACCTCCTTGCGTCGTTGCGCGAGGTCTTCGCTTCCGGAAAACCATTTCTTGGAATCTGCCTCGGTTTGCAGGCGCTCTACGAGTCGAGCGAAGAGGCTCCAGGAATTGTGGGCCTCGGTGTTTTGCCCGGATGTGTGTCGCGCTTTCAGGGAGTATTCAAGGTTCCCCACATCGGCTGGAGTCAGATCGAGCTTCGTGCTGAAAACCAACTCTTCCGCGGTGTCGCCGACGGCAGCTTTGTCTATTTCTGCCATTCGTTTTACGGCCCGGTGACGCCGGAAGCGTGTGCCGTCACACAATACGGCCAGACATTTTCAGCAGGGATCGAAAAAGAGAACATATGGGCCGTGCAGTTTCACCCCGAAAAGTCAGGTGAAGTTGGTTTGAAGGTTTTGAGCAATTTTCTAAAAGTGTAGAACGTCATGTGTCCCTTGTCATTTGTCCCTTGCGCCCCGGCCATTCCTTCATCTTTCGTTGGGCGGTCAATGGGGAGCAGCCACCGGTCATGACAAAGGACAAGTGACGAATGAACAAGGACAATTTCGCAGTTTATGTTTGCCAAAAGAATCATTCCCTGCCTCGATTGCAAAGACGGCCGCGTGGTGAAGGGCATCCACTTTGTGAACCTGCGCGACGCCGGCGACCCGGGCGAACTGGCGGAAATGTACAACCGTGAAGGCGCGGACGAGCTTGTGATGCTCGACATTTCCGCTTCGCGCGAAGGCCGGGCGACGTTGATGGAAACCGTACGGCGCGTGGCTCGCCGGCTTTTTATTCCGCTCACCGTGGGAGGCGGGGTGCGCACGCTTGATGACGCGCGACGGCTGCTTTCTACCGGCGCCGATAAGGTGGCCGTCAACACTGCCGCGGTGGAAACACCGGAGGTAGTCAGAGAAATCGCCGAGAACTACGGACGACAGGCCATTGTGGTGGCGATCGATGCGCGCAGGCCGAAGGAAAGTGGCACGGCCTTCCAGGCCGTGCACACGGGCGGGACGCCCGTGCCACAACAGACAAATCCTGCGACTCATTGGGAAGTGGTCACCTATGGCGGCACCAAGCCCACTGGCCTCGACGCGCTCGAATGGGCACACCGCGTCGAAGAACTTGGCGCGGGCGAGATCCTGCTGACCTCGATGGACACGGACGGCACAAGGTCGGGCTTTGATTGCGAGCTGACCGCCGCCATCGCCCGTGCGCTGCACATACCCGTCATCGCTTCAGGAGGCGCGGGCGACTCTCAGCACTTTGTCGAAGTATTTCAAAAGGGATGTGCCGACGCTGCCTTGGCTGCGTCCATCTTCCATTACGAGACGCACACGATTCGAAGCTTGAAAGAATACTTGCGCACCCAAGGGGTACCGGTTCGCATCTGAAACCATTCATAATTTACGATTTATAATTTTTCCATGGTCATTCCCTGCATCGATTTAATGGATCACAAAGTCGTTCAACTCGTTCAAGGAAAGAAGAAATTCCTCGAGCTGCCGGACCCCCTCGTCGTGCTCGCAAAGTTCTCCGTTTACCCGGAAATTCAAGTCATCGATCTGGACGCCGCGATGGGCACGGCGCAGAACAATGCGGAGATCGTGCGTGATTTGTGCCGCCGCAAGCCCTGCCGCGTGGGTGGAGGCATTCGCAGCACGGCTCGAGCACAAGCCGTCGTCGCGGACGGTGCGTTGAAGGCTATTGTGGGCAGCAGCGCCTTCACATCGGAGGGCATCCATCACGATTTCCTGCGCGAGCTTGCCGCAGCCGTGCCGCGCGAAAAGATTCTGATTGCCGTAGACTCCCTCGCGGGCCATGTGGCCATTCACGGTTGGAAGGACACGCTTCCGATTACTTGCGCGCAGGCGCTGCCCGAGCTCGAACCCTACTGCTCGGGATTTCTTTGCACCTACATCGATGGCGAAGGAAGGTTGCAGGGGACGAACATCGATTGGTTTCGCAGCCTTCGCGCCGTGACCCAGCTTCCCATCACTGCGGCGGGAGGAATTACCACCGACGCGGAAATCGCGGCGTTGGAAAACCTGGGCATGGACGCTGCACTGGGAATGTCCATCTACCGAAAAGTCTTTCCGGAATTCTTCGTCGACCGCCAGCCCGGCACGGGAGAATCGTAAGCCCCTGGCCTGGTCAAGTGTCCATGCTGTGAAAAAATCTGCTCAAAAGCAAAACAACTCACGCCAAGGCGCCAAGCACCGCCAAGAGAGCAAAGCACTTCTGCCTTGCCGGACTTTGTGTCTTTGCGCCTTTGCGTGAGATTGTTTATTTCTTCACACCTTCGGCGTGCCTCTGCCACTTGTGGAACAGCCACTCCTGGTTGTTCACCACGAGCCAGCGTGCCGCCTCCCCAAGAAATGTGGAAACTCCAGGGGCTGGCAGCAAGTTGCCAGCCAGCAAAGCGGGAGCAAGCTCCCCACTCCAAATCGACACAAGTTTAAGGTAGCCCTGCCATTCATTCGACATAGATGCGCGGTACGCGCTTGCCGATGGAGCAGAGAATCTCGTAAGGGACGGTGTCCAGCAATTGGGCGATTTCGACGGCGGTAATTGCATTGTGGTCTGCCTGGCCAATCAGGATGATCTCATCGCCGATGTTGGTTCCGGGAATGTCGGTGACGTCGAGGAGCGAAAGATCCATGCTGATGCTGCCCACAATGCGTGCACGCCGTCCGCGCACGATGGCGTATCCGCGATTGGAGAGCGCATGGTTCAAGCCGTCGGCGTAGCCCACGGGCACCGTGGCGATGCGCGAGGGCCGGCGCGTGTGGAACGCCGCACCGTAACCGAGCGGTGTACCGCTGGCGACGTCCTTCATGTAAACGATGCGCGACTTGAAGGTGAGGACCGGCTCGAGCTTCGGAACCTTGGGCAATTCCTGCCCGGGCGGCACAATCAACGGCAGGCAATAGCCATAAAGAAGCGCGCCCACCCGAACCAGGTTTTCCGGAAACTTCCGGCCGGTCATCAGAGCGGCGCTGTTGGAGACATGAATCCATTCCGGCTCCACCTGCAAGCCGCGCAACTGCGCGAGCACGGCTGCAAACCGCTCGCCCTGCTCATCGGTCTGCGAGGCCACGAGGTCCTCCGCCGAGGCGAGGTGCGTAAAGAGGCCTTTCATGTGCAGCCCCTCAAGTTCCCGATAGTGGTTCACGAAAGCGGTGACGCGGTCGAGCGGCAGGCCCAACCGGCCCAGCCCCGTATCAACCTTCAAATGGAATTCAATGGGGCGGCCGTAGCGGCGGGCGCATTCCGCGTAGGTGTCGAGCCGGGGGGTAGAGGAAATCGACGGCGTCAGGCGATACTCGATCAGATGTGCGGGGTCGCTCATGTAAAGCCCGCCGAGCAAAAGCACCGGCTGCGGGATTCCCGCCGCGCGCAATTCCAGCGCCTCCTCAACGGTCGCCACGCCGAACCAATCCACGCGGCATTCGGCCAGACACCTGGCAACGGGTACAGCACCGTGGCCGTAAGCATCAGCCTTGATCACCGCCATCACTTTGCGCTTTCCAGCGAGCTCGCGAACGCGCTGGAAGTTACCGCGCAGCTTGGAGAGAGAAATTTCAACCCAGGTTGGGCGCAGAAGTTTATCGGTAGGTGGACTCACAAGTTTGATTCAGCCCAGAATTCATTTGCCTTTACTCGTAGGATTCGTCGCCGTCATGAACCTTGTTCTCGAACTTCGCGTAGGGGCGCAGGAAAACCACGGGCACGTCGCCCGTCGGGCCGTTGCGCTGCTTGCCGATAATGAGGTGGGTCTCGTACCCGCCATGGACGAATTCCGCCTCACCATCCTCTTCAGCGGCCTTCATCTTTTCGCGGAATATAAAGATCACGACGTCGGCGTCCTGTTCGATCGACCCGGACTCGCGCAAATCAGAAAGTTGCGGGCGTTGGCCGGGCCGCTGTTCCGGCGCGCGGCTCAACTGCGAGAGCGCCACAACGGGAACCTTCAGCTCCTTGGCGATGCTCTTGAGGCTGCGCGAAATGTAACTGACCTCCTGCGTGCGATTCTCAAATCGCCCCTGCCCGGAGATGAGCTGAAGGTAATCAACGATCAATAAATCCAGCCCCTTTTCCGCCTTCAACCTCCGGGCTTTGGCGCGAATTTGCATGATGCTGAGGGCCGGCGTGTCCTCAATGTAGAGCGGCGCTTCGGAAAGCCTGCCCAGTGCGGGCGTCATGCGATTCCAATCCTCTTTGCTGGAGAATCCGGTGCGAAGTTTGTGGCTATCAATTCTCGCCTCGGAGCAGAGCAGGCGAATGACGAGCGATTCTTTGCTCATTTCGAGCGAAAACATTCCCACGACTTTGCGATTCTGGATGGCGGCGTGGGCGCCGATATTGAGCGCCAGCGCCGTTTTGCCCAGCGACGGCCGCGCGGCGATCACAATCAATTCCCCCGCCTGCAAGCCGGAGGTCATGGTGTCGAGATCCTCGAGTCCGGTTTCGACGCCAGTCACGCGCTGGCCGCGGTCGAACAATACATCAATCTTGCCAAAGCTCGACTTGACGATGTCACGAACGTTGGAGAAGCCCGATTGCACGCGCTGCTCGGCAATCTCAAAAATCTGGCTTTGCGCAAGGTCGATGAGCGTCTCGGGATCGTCATTGCCCTCCAGGCAGCGTGAAAGAACATTGTGCGAGGCGTTGATGATGCGCCGAATGGTGGATTTTTCCTTGACGATCCGGCAATACTCCCCCATGGCGGCCGTAGTCCCGATGGGAATTCCATCGCTGAGCGCGGAGAGGTAAGCGGCGCCGCCGGCTTTCTCCAGCAAGCCCTCCTTGGCCAGTTCCTCGGAGAGCGTGACCAGATCGATGGTCCGATTTTTCTCCGAGAGCCGGATCATCTTCTCAAAGGTCAAGCGATGCGCCTCAGAGAAAAAATCTTCTTTGGTCAGCAATTCGAGGGCGGAATTCAGGGCGCCATTGTCGAGGAGAATCGACCCGAGGAGGGCGCGCTCGGCCTCCAGATTGTGGGGAACAGACCGGTCGCTAGCAGTGGCAGTCGGCAAGACAGCTCCGATGGGAGATGATCAATCCCCCATAAAGTTTACACTAAATCCGACAGGGAGGGGCTCCTTCGGTTGCGACTGAAGTGTGCCACGTTCGGGCGAGCGTGACCAGAGCGTTGGAGGCTTGCTTGTGGATAACCCTGTGCAAGAATCCGCAAAACCTGTGAACAAGTCAGGCCGCTCTGTGGATTTCACCTGCGGCTCACGCGCCCCGGCCGAGAGGGAGGAGGAGCGCAAAAACTTAAGAGCTCTTTTCTTCGCCTGCCGGGGCAGCCTCAGAACTTTCCGGAGCGCCTTCGGCGGCCGGAGGAGCTTCTTTGGGTGCGGCCGCAGCTTCTGCGTCGGCCTTGGCGTGAGCCTCGGCTGCGGCCTGGATCTTGGCCTTCGATTCCTCGTCAGGCTCCACAATTACTTTCACCGTGGCGGTCACCTCACGATGGAGTTTGACGGGAATGCTGTATTCGCCCAGAACTTTGATGGGCGAGCCAAGGCTGATCTTGCGCTTATCGATGTGATAGCTCTGAGCGAGAAGCTTTTCGGCAATGTCCCCTGAGGTGACCGAGCCAAACAGGTTGCCCTTATCGCCGGTTTTGCGAATCAGCGTGACACTCGCGCCTGCCAGAAGTGTGGCGAGTTCAGCGGCGTCAGACTTTTCCTTCGCTTCCAGCTTGAGGAAGCGGACGCGCTGCTGCTCCACCCATTTTTTGTTTTGAGGAGTGGCGGCCAGCGCCAGCTTCTTGGGCAGCAGGTAGTTTCGCCCGTAGCCATCGGCAACTTTCACCAGTTGGCCACGGCTTCCAAGCCTATCAATATTTTCAAGAAGGATAACTTCCATGTTCGAACTCCTGTAATCAGGATAGGGACCAGGGACACGCTAAATCCCCCGAAGGGAGCGGCACCCTTGTCCCGTATCCCTTGACCCGATTTTTTAGCCTCCTGCCGCGAACGGCAGCAGGGCGATGTTGCGCGCGCGCTTAATGGCTTCGGTCAGCGCGCGCTGGTGCGTGGAGCAGGTGCCGGTGAGGCGGCGGGGCAGAATCTTGCCACGCTCCGCGACGAATTCGCTCACCATCCGCACGTCCTTGTAATCGATGACGTCGATCTTCTCCGAACAGAATTTGCACACCTTGCGGCGGCGGAAGTATTGTTTGCGGCCGCCGCCGGGACCTCCGGGCGGACCTTCACGCCGCGGTGGGCGGTCGCCTTGGGGCGGGCCTTCTTTGGGACCTGGCATAATCGTTGGCTCCTTTAAACCTGCGCGTTCTCCACGGGAACAGCCGGCGCGGCGGGCGCGGGAGCGGGTTTGCTCTTGCGGCGCTTGGCCTCCTGCTTGGCCCGC
The DNA here is from genome assembly GCA_030040515.1 of Terriglobia bacterium. Taxonomy (GTDB): domain Bacteria; phylum Acidobacteriota; class Terriglobia; order UBA7540; family UBA7540; genus Bog-366. The sequence goes on along the minus strand of JASHTO010000436.1, from coordinate 1,215 downwards.
AGAGCCTTGAATTTCTCCGCGCGCTGAAGAATTTCGTCCGTGCAGATGGTGAGGTGCTTGATCACCGTATCCGTCACCTTGAGCCGGCGCTCAAATTCCTTCACCGTGTCTCCGGTGCCCTGCACGTAGAAGAGAACGTAAAAGCCCTCGCGCTGCTTGTGGACGCGGTAAGCGAGCCGGCGGCGGCCCATTTTTTCAACTTTCTCCACTTTGCCGCCGGCGCCCGCCACCACGCCCTCCATCTGCGCGATGAGTTTTTGAACATCGTCGTCCGCCACGTCGGGCCGGACGATAAAAATCATTTCGTAATTACGCATGTGACCTCACAACTCCTGAACCTTGCGATTAAAGCGATTCATAGCCCTTTGCACACCTTCCGAAAGAATGACGCGCACCGCTTCCGCGGCCAGATCGAGCATTTCCTCCACCGGCTTCTCGTCCGACGGGTGGAACGGCTGGAGGAGGTAGGAAACGTAATCTTCCACTCCTTTTTCCGGCCGAACGCCCAATCGAAGGCGGGGGAAATCCGCCGTCTCGAGAGCCCCGATGATGGACTTCATCCCGTTGTGCCCGCCGGCGCTGCCGCGGGGCCGGATGCGCAACATCCCCAGCGGCAAATCGATCTCATCCACCAGCACCAGTAAATCCTGCGGCGTCAAATCGTAGTTTCGAAGCAGCCGCGCCACCGCCAGTCCGCTCAGGTTCATGTAGGTTTGCGGCTTGGCCAGCACCACATGCTCGCCGGCCATCTCCGTTGCCACCGTCAGCGCCTGCCCTTCGTGCCTCGACAGGTGCTTGCCGCAAGCGTCGGCCAGGCGGTCAATCGCCTTGAACCCCAGGTTGTGGGGTGTGTGGTGGTATTCATAACCGGGATTCCCCAAACCGACAATCAGCTTCACACCACATCCGAAATTCGAAATCGGAAACTCGAAACTCGTTGTTGAGGGCTCACATGACCCGAATTCCGGTTTCTGAGTTTCGGTCCTCCGGAATTCCTATTTACCTTTATCTTTTTCCTTTTCCTTCTTCTCGCCCTTCTCCTTCTTGTCCTTGTCTTCGGCGGCTTCCTCTTCCCCGCCTTCCACTTCCGCCTTGCCCTTGCGGATGACTTCGGGCTCCGCGGGCGCAGCCTCAGCCGTCTCCGCAGGCTTCTCCTCTTCGGCCTTGAGCGTCACCACGTGCGCCACCACTCGATTGGGGTCGGTAAGAACCTTC
>JASHTO010000435.1 GCA_030040515.1 Terriglobia bacterium | reverse complement strand
CTTGGCGATGTTTTCGTTGGCCTGGTCGTCGTAATTCGTCCCGTCGCCCGGCGTGTGGGTCAGCAGACCCTGGTAGCGCTCGCCCCAATCGTCCTCATACTCGCGATTGTCGTGGTTGCCGGCTTCGGAGATTCCCACTTTGAAGAAGTCGGGATAGCGGAACATGGCGTCGGCCGTGGCGTACCCTCCGCCCGAGTGGCCGTAGATGCCCGCGCGGTCGATGTCGATCCACGGGTAGCGCGCGGCGAGTTGTTTCATGCCCGTGACCTGGTCGGGCAGGGTATTGTCCCCCATGTTGCCGTAATAGAAGTCGTGGAACGACTTCGAGCGATTGGGATTGCCCATGCCTTCGATTTCGACCACCACAAAGCCCAGCTCGGCCAGCGCCTGCGTGTCGCCGCGTGCTGCCGCGAATGACCAGCTTCCCACGCTGCCGCCCTGCGGACCAGGGTAAATGTGGTTGATGATGGGGTACTTCTTCTTCGGGTCGAGGTTCGTGGGCACGAACATCAGGCCGTAGAGGTCCGTCACGCCGTCGCGCGCTTTCACGATAATGGGTTGCGGCGGTTTCCAACCTGTGGCTTTGAGCCTGCTCAGGTCAGCTTTTTCCAGGGTCGCCAGCAGCTTGCCGTCCGACTGCCGCACCACGGTGACGGGTGGCACGTCGGGCTGCGAATAGGTGTCGGTAAAGTAGCGGCCGGAGGTTGCCAGCGTCACCTGGTGGTTGGCTCTTTCGGGCGTTAGCAGCGTCAGTCCCCTGCCATCGAAGCTGACACGATAGAGATGACTGAAGTAGGGATTGTTCCCAGGCTCGCGGCCGTCGGCCAGGAAGTAGACTTCGCGCGCCTTTTCATCCACGCGCAGCATCCGGGTGACCACCCAGTCGCCGGAAGTGATGGCGTTCTTCAGTTGACCGGTTGAGAGGTCGTAGAGATAAAGGTGGCCCCAATTGGAGCGCTCCGAGTACCAGATGAACTCATTCGAATCAAACAGCGCGCGCCAGTTGGCGCTGCCCTGGCCGGACTCGTACTGCGTCTTCACCGTTTCGTTCATCACGTCGTGGACCGCGCCGGTGGCGGCGTCGGCAATGCGCAGCGTCGCCTGCTTGTGGTCGCGCGTGGTGGAAACGAAGATCAGACGCGTGGAATCGGGGCTCCACTGCACGTCGGTCCAGTTGCCCGCCGCGGGGTCGGAGCTCCCGCAGGCAATATCGTCGCAGAGCGTGGAACGGTGCGGCTCGGGCGGCAATTGCAGGCGCACCACCTTCTGCGTTTCAACGTCCAGAATCACGCGCTGAAGCATCGCCACGGAATCGTCGCCGGGCAGGGGATACTTCCACTCTTGCAGCACAGGATGGCCGACTCGGGTTTCCACCAGGTACATATCGCCGACGTTGCGCTGGTCGTCCTGAAAGGTGGCGATTTTCTGGGAGTCGGGCGACCAGAGTAGAATCGGCCGGTCGCTCTTCGTCCACCCGGCGTTGTCCAGCGCGTAGGAAAAATCCTTGATGCCGTCGGTGGTGAGCTGCGTTTCCTTGCGGGTCGCGACTTCGCGCACCCAAAGATTGTAATCGCGAATGAAGGCCACAAGTTTTTTGTCGGGGGAAGCGACTTCGTTGCCCGCGCCGCCTCGACGGCCGAAGCCCGAGGGCGGGCCCTCAGCGAATCCCGCCGCCGCGCACTTGTTCCCCAGGCGATCGCATTCGTAGTGCCGTCGGCCGATGCGGAAGGAAACCATTTGCCCATCCGTGGAGATCTCAATTTCGCGGAAGGGCAATTTATTCGCCTCGTAAGTCCCACCTGCCGCCTGCGAAAGTGCTTCGGCCAGCTTGGCGTGGTCAAATGCCGGCTGTTTGGTGAGCTTTACCGGGTCGAACACGATGAAGCGCGAGCCTGCGGCGTCTGAATCGCGATACCAAACGAGGTCGCTGCCCGTCCAGGCCGGCTGAATGGCGTGATCCACCAGTGGGTTCACGTTGTAGCCCATGAATTTTTCGGCATGGGCGTAGTCCGCGTCGGTGAGAACGCGAGGAGACGATGCCGTCTGTGCGTGGGCAGGCAAGCTGACTGTGAGACCGAGCAATAGCGCGGTCAGTGTTGAACGAAAAAGGTTTCGGGCGGATTCAGGGCGCATAGGGTTTCCTTGGCGGAGGTTTGGTGTTCCAGGGCGGAAGATTATCATCGGCTTGGGCCTGGGAGTCAAAGGCCACGCTACAACGATTCCGCCCAGGCGAGGACTGTTTCCAGTTAATCCAGTTCCGTCACCCGTCAAGATAATCCCGCATTCCCTCGATAACATTACCGGCCATTCGGGAGTAATATGCTAGAGAAGTCGAGGAGTGTGATGCTCAGACAGTTCCTAAATGTAAGTTTTTATGTTCCATACGGCTTGATTACGGCGTTGGCGCTGGGTGTGCTGGTGTTTCCTTCCGCCGTCTGGTCACAGGATACCAAGGTCGCTGGCCTTCACGCCCCGGCGGGGGCGCTCGCGGGGCAGGAGGCGCAGTCCAGTGGCGGAGCGGTGAAAGAGAACCCGAAAGACGGGCTGAAGTACGTCTGGATTCCATCTGGAAAGTTCACGATGGGTTGTTCTCCGGACGACAGCGGGTGTGACGCAGGGGAAAGGCCCGCCCATTCTGTGACCATCAGCAAAGGTTTCTGGCTGGGGCAAACGGAAGTGACGGTAGCCGCTTACAAACACTTCGTGACGGCGAGTGGAAAGCAGATGCCCCTTGAGCCAAGTTCCAGCGGCAAGCAACTCAACCCCGGATGGGGTGACGGTGCCATGCCCATGGTGAATGTGACGTGGTATGACGCACAGGCTTATTGCGGCTGGGCGGGTGGCAGGCTGCCGACGGAAGCCGAATGGGAGTACGCAGCGAGAGGGGGAACCACACCTGCCACATATGGCGACCTGGATGCCATCGCCTGGTTCGCGGACAATAGCGGCATTAAGCGCTTGGACAGCGGCAAGCTGGCGGGGGACGACCACATCAGTTTCCTGACCGCCTTGAACGACAACGGAAATAATACGCACCATGTGGGCATGAAACGACCCAACGCCTTCGGTCTGTACGATATCTTGGGGAACGTCTGGGAATGGGTCAATGATTGGTATGACCCCGGGTATTACCAAAACAGCCCGCCCCAGGATCCGCCCGGACCGCCGAATGCGCAACTGCGCGTGATTCGCGGCGGTTCGTGGAACGACTTTCCCTGGGTCGTCCGCGTCTCGGCCCGGCAAGGTGTTTTCCCGGCCTACTTGAATACTAACCTGGGCTTCCGGTGCGCTGGAGATATGCTAGCGCGTTGAAATGCCTTCTCGTCGTCAAACAAGGGTCGGCGCAGACACCCGCCGTTTGGTCTCTGCGCTCTAAGGCTTGGCTTCGAAGATCAGGTTAAAGGGCGTCTGTGTCGTGCGCCGGAAACGGGTGAACCCGCCCTTGGTGACGATTTCGTGCATTTTCTTTTCGCCGGCCTGGGCCCCCAGCGCCAGGCCGATTTCCTGAGATAAAGACGAGGGCGTACACAGAAGCGTCGAGGCGCCGTAAAAGGCCCGGCCAATGGGATTAAGATTCTCTTCGA
>JASHTO010000434.1 GCA_030040515.1 Terriglobia bacterium | reverse complement strand
GATCGCCTCTTGGCGAACGGAGGGCGAAACTCCGTGAGCGCTGAAGATGACAACGGCGCCGCTTGGGACTTCTTGCAACGATTCGACAAAAACCGCGCCGCGCGCTGCAAGGTCTTCCACCACATGACGATTATGGACGATCTCCTTGCGGACATAAATGGGGCGGCCCAGTTTCTTTAAGGCCAACTCCACTACTTCGATAGCACGAATTACCCCAGCGCAGAACCCGCGCGGCTGGAGAAGCAGGAGAGTCGTTTGTTCCGTAGTGGGCAAGTTTTTTCCTTCAGCAGCTATGGCAGCCTTCTAATTTTTACGAGCAGGAGGTTCTCTTCAAGCCAGACTGCGAGATAACCCCAACCGGAAAAACCCTTGCAGGAAAACCGCACCATAAGCAGTTTACCGTTACCTTAGAAATAATTCAAGCTCCTTGCTTGGGGTGCTTTTCGTCCCATCGCCTCCGCTGGCAAGGGTCGGCAGTGCCACGCTAAGCGATGTCACATGGACGGAGGATTAGAATCCACAGGAAGACTTGGCTTGAGGGGGCGGCTTGGCCATCCCCAATCCATGATTAGAACCCCACCCGAATCGTCTTTATTTCAAAGGGTTTTACGGGTACCGTCACGCTCGACCCCTTTATCGGGAAGGAATTTAGTGGTACGTATTTGTCCCATTCCATCATGTCGGTCTCGCGGGCCAATCGCGGGCTCCTGTGGAAGTTCAGAATGGCGGTAGCGGGTTTGTCCGCCGTTTCATACAGGCGGACAATGAATTCATTCGAATCCTCCGCTTTCTTAACCGATTCCACAACCACACTGGGAGGAGAGACCTCGAGTTCAGTGAAAGACGCAGAGAGTTGACCGGCGTGCGACGCTTCCGGTCTGGGCAAGAACGGCGTGTTGAATTCCGCTCCACGACGGGTGGCATCCACATCCTGCCAGTCGCCGCGATGCGGGATGAGCGCGTACTTTATGTGATGAATGCCCACGATGGGATCGTCGGATTGGTCTGACCAGGTGTCGGGCATGCCCGGGTAGCCGCGCCGCGGCCCGCGGATCAGGCTTAAACGCAGTATGTTTTCCTGATACGAATACCCGTACTTTGAATCGTTTAGTAAGGTAAGGCCGAAGTCGCCAGCCTGGTTGCTGACATCCGCCCAGCGCTGTCCTGCCACTTCAAATTTAGTCCGGTCGGCAATCTCCCATCCGCGAGGAGGCGCCATCATGCGAATCCCCGGGTCTTCTGTCAATGTCCAATCGTAGCGTTGGATGGCGGCATAGGGAATTTCGTAGGTTGCATAAACGTTCTTGAAATTCGCCGGGAACGCCACCTTGGCAAACCGGTACTTCTCATGCCAATCGACGCTAAGTTCAAAATCCACCCGGTCGGAATGACTGTAAAGAACGATGTTCTCGACAAATTTAGAATCGCCGAAGTGCTTTTTTATCTGCACCACAGCACGGACGGGCCCGGATTCAGTTAGTATAACGCTGTCCGCCTTGTCCAGTTTATTGTCCGCCCCGAGATAAATGTTCCAAGCGGGCTCGCCAGCCGGCGCTTTAGGTGGCTTGTCCTCCCACACCTCAAGCGCTGCGCCCGGATTATCCTCGCGCAGGAAGTTCATCTCCATTCCCTTCTTTTTCAGGGACTTCAAATTGCCTGACTCGGGATCGATGACTGCCGCAATCTTGTCATTAGCCAATGTGAGGCCGCTGATAACGAGGTCGCTCGAAAATTTAGGCGATTCCTGGATAGGCACGATGCGGTATTCCTCGTATCCCATTCCGGGAACTGTCGCGGCAAAGATCACTTTATGGGTTTCCCCTTCTTCTGTTTCATTCTGATAGGTCACGGATTTTCCGGTGGCGTCCACTATTTTGAAGTGGTCCAGTCCGGCGAAATATTCAGGGTCCAACGAAACGATTCCGGTTCGGTCCCACGGCAGAGAGTTAAAGATCAGGACGGCGCGGCCCTCGCCCTGAGTGTTCACGTGCTTCGCCACCGTGGCGAGGGTGGAGTCGAGCAATTTCCCGCCCCCAAGCCGTATGTCGCCGTAATCGGTGGCAGCATCGCGATAGACTTCGGCCTCGGCGGAGCCGTCGATGTTGTCGTGGACTTGCCCGAAAAGTACTTTCTCCCACAGTTTTTGCAGGTCGGCTTGAGGATAAGGCTGGCCGAATTGCGCAGCCAGTAGTGAGAATTTTTCCACGTTCATCAAAAGCACTTCGCTCCGCCGATTGTCCCGCTTCACTTGGGAATCCGTTGTGAATGTGCCGCGGTGCGTCTTCACGTAGAGCTCATCATCCACTGTGGGGAAATCCCTACTCTCCGGCAATGCCTGGATCTCGTGAAAGTAATCCAGCGCTTTGCTGAACCGCACGGTGGGGAAATCAGGATCGTGCATAAGCGTTACGGCGCGATCCATCATGTCCGGCATCGGGCCCCCGCCGTGGTCGCCTTTCCCGTATAGAATCAACAGCTTATCGACATGGGCACTGTCCTCCAGGGTCTTGAGGTATTCGAGCATCTGGTCGGGCTTGACCGGCTGGGAGTAACCCCCGACGGTGTGGAAAGCCAGCACGCGCGAACCATCAGGCCCCTCCCACCAGAAAAGGTGATAAGGGAAGGGGACCGGAGGATTATTCCGCTCGATCTGCCATTTCAACTTATGGGTTACAAAATAATCGATCCCGCACTTGCGGTATATTTGCGGCAAATTCCAATTGAACCCGAAGGAATCCGGCAGCCAGCCCACCTTCACGTCCACCCCAAATTTGTCCTTAAAATAGCGCTTGGCATAAAGATGCTGGCGTATCAATGATTCGCCGCTCGGAATGTTGGTGCTGTGCTCGGTCCACGAGCCGCCCACCACTTCCCATTCACCGGAGGCGACTTTCTGCTTGATCTGCGCAAAGAGGTTCGGATAATAGCGCTCCATCCACTTGTAGGCCTGCGCCGCACTCATGGCATAGACCATTCCCGGGTGCTCTTTGATCATCTTCAAAACACTTTCAATTGTCAGCGGAAGGACTTCATGAATGGTTTCGCTCCGCGGCCAGAGCCAGGAAAGATCCGTGTGGGCATATCCGACCAGATCGATTTCGCCCGGCGGCTTATTTTGCCCGGGCATGCGAGCGCTTAACCCGAGAAGTGAAATAACTAAAATGATTACGCAAATGTAAGAGCGGAACCTGGACACTTAATCCTCCTTTGGCTGCTGGCTTTCCGAAACCCCGCTGGGAGCATGCGCAGGATCGATCCAACAAATGATTTGTCACTGCGCCGGCGAATAATGTACGACTGAATGCTTTGACATGCAATGTTCCATTTGGAGTTCGTGGTGTATCTAAAGCTCCACGCCAGCGCAGTCAACCCGCAACCAGACCAGGGCTTCCACCACAGAGCCCACGGAGGTTTAAACCTCTCTGTGAGCTCTGTGGTGCAAGTTTGTATGCAATCGTCGCGAGTGGGGTATTTGAAGTTCGTCTCCGCCACGCGGTTTAACACAGTGTGTTAACATAAGCGGCCTGGGGCGCCGCTTCGCGAATTGGATGTGTGGCGGCGGACCAAAGCCGCAAGTTCTGCCTCTCGGAGGTCTTCGCATGAGCACGGCCACGGACAACTTAATTGCTTCTTCCATTCAGGAAAGTATCCGGGTGAAGCAGACTCTGCTTGAGGACAAACATCTTCTCGGACAAATTGCCGAGGTTGCCAAGGAGTTCGTCGCGGCGCTGAGCAACGGCCACAAGATTCTTTTGTTCGGTAACGGTGGAAGCGCCGCCGATTCCCAGCACATCGCCGCGGAATTCGTGGGCAGGTTCCAGATGGAGCGCACGCCGCTTCCGGCGCTTGCCCTCACGGTGAACACCTCGGCGCTCACCGGAATCGGCAACGATTACGGGTATGAAAACCTGTTTGCCCGGCAAATTGAAGCTCTGGGCTTGGCTGGGGATGTCGCCGTGGGCATTTCCACGAGCGGAAAATCGCCCAACGTACTGAAAGGTCTTGCCGCAGCCAAAGCCAAAGGGCTGGTTACCGTGGCGCTGTGCGGCAAGTTCGGAAGCTTGATGCAGGAGGTCTCGCGCTACTGCCTGTGTGTGCCTTCGTCTGAGACACCGCGCATTCAAGAGTCTCACATTCTGATTGGCCACATCGTTTCGCAAATTGCCGAATTGCAACTTTTCGCCAAGTAGGAGCCGGCCGACCTGTGGCCAACTTAGGACCAGGGCGCCAATCGCTCGAAGTCCGATCAAATTTTCGGAGGTAACTCACCACGAGCGACCATGGCGGCAGGTAACCCTCAGACCCTAAAGCTCGTTTCTGTCATTCTTAAGTTCATTGGCAGCATTCCTCTCTTAATCGGACTGTGTTTTTTCGCGGGGGCGGCTTATAGCTGCAATCGCCAATACACCATTTTGACAAAATGGCCCACCGTCGATGCCCAGGTCGCTCAAGGTGAATTGCTCAGCCACTGGGCGACGTTCAGACACAGCGGCCGGACAAGGGTGTATCAGGCTCATATCGCATTCCAATATACCGTCGATGGGAAACCTTACCTTGCCTCCGTCGGGTCCGACTATTCTTCGTCCGATCGTGCGGAGATGCAGCGGAAGGTGGATGCTTATGCCCCGGGGACGCGTCACCCCATCCGTTACAACCCGGACAAACCGAGCGACGCTCGCTACGATGCCGCATATTCTTTCGGTTTCTTCCTGACGCCGCTGATTCTCATCGGGGTAGGGCTGTCGTTTGCCGGCTTCGGTGCAATGATGTTTTTTATGTCATGGGCAATCGGGAGGAGGCGTTGCCCCTTCTGCGGCGCTTCCCTCAAGGGGAACCAGCAAAATTGCGGCAAGTGTGGGTCCGCTCTTACTCCGACGGTTTTTTCACCGTCGTAATTCAAGGGAAAAGCCGTGAGGGAAGAACACTACGGCGGGTGCTAATTCGTTGGGAGATCCCCCGGCTTTGCCGGGGAGGCAGTAGGAGTTTGACGGTTTCGGGAATCTGCAATATGTG
>JASHTO010000433.1 GCA_030040515.1 Terriglobia bacterium | reverse complement strand
CTTTGTTCGCGCCTATGTTGCTTAAACCCGCTGGCACCCGGACAAAGCTCCGGGCTGGAAAGCGGGAGAGCCATCTCAGAGCGTCTTTCCCGTCACGCTTCCCAGAAGCGTCTCAGCCAGTGGATGGCTGATATAAACGTTGAAATCGGAAGCATTTTTCAAGGCAAAAGCGGAAGCCCCTCGGCGCGCTGAGCCTTGATGTGGACAAAGTCCGCTGCTTGCACGTCCTCCAAGCACGAAGGCCGGGCGCAGGTTCTCTTTCTCAAACCTCAAATCGACGTGGTTTACCTCCACGCGGGCCGCATGGCGAACGTAGAACCCATACGCGGGCAGAGTGCCGAACATAGTGGGCTCGGGATATCCGTTTTCCTTCTCCGGCGGCGCGATAGCCGCGTCATCGTGAGTGCCGCCTCCGGGATGGAGCACCGTGATGTTGCTCAGGCGCACATCTTCGATGTTGTGGCCGGAAATTCCACTGAGGGTCGATGCGTAGCGGGCCGCGGGGTTGGAGACCACGACGTCACTGATGTTCACTCGGTGCAATCTGAAACCCGCACGTTCCGGCAGCAATCAATGTCCATGCCGTCGCGGTTGGTGCCGAGAATGACGTTATCAATGGTCAGATTATCCACACCTGTGGCCAGAATCGCGAAATGGCTGCCGTGCGGAACAGACGCGCAGAAATATATGTCACGAATGGTGACGTTGTGACAGTTCTTAAGGCTGATGGTTTTGTCACCCACTCCCGCTCCCGTCTCGCCCCGCCCGCGCGTCAAGCCTTTGCCCCAGAGCAACCCCGGGCCCGCAATGGATGCGTTGCTGATTCCCTGGCCCCACATCAGCGCGTTGTGCCAATGGCTGTGGCTGCAATCCTGATACTTGTCCCACGGATTTGGCTCGGCAGCATCGTAACCGCCTTGCGGACCGGTGTCCGCCGCAACGATCGTCGCGCCCTGATCGAGATACAGGTTCACTTTGCTCTTCAGATGGCCGGTTCCGATTCCTAGGATCTTTCCAAGGGCGTGGCGTTTGCCCGGGTCAAAAGGCGGAGTATTCTCCATAATTTTCGCTCCTCAAGTTGGGTTGGAGATTGCAGGCGCTCAGCAAAACAGATACTTGCGCCAGCGCTCATCGGCGCGGCCCATCATACGCATGATTTGCCGGCTGGTGTGCAGGGTAAACGGATGGGGCGGCCGAAGCAGGCGCAGACCAGCCTCTTCCGGTAACCGGTCGCCCTTCAGGTTATTGCAGCGATGGCAGCACGCCACGAGATTGTCCCAATCTGTGTGGCCGCCGCGCGAACGCGGAATGACATGGTCCAGTGTCAACTCGTGGGCGGGCATCACCCGGCCGCAAAACTGGCAGGTGTAGCGGTCGCGCAGAAGGACATTCTTCCGCGAAAGTGCGCGCGTTTGATAAGGGATGCGCCGGAATTCCACCAGCCGGATTACAGAAGGCACTCGAAATAACAGTTGCGAGGAGTGAATGAAGAATCCGTCTTCTTCTTCCGTGGTGGCCACACCCTTGAGCACCAGAACGATAGCGCGGCGAACGGCAGTGACATTGATGGGCTCGTACGTGGCGTTGAGCACCAGCACCGGCTCTTGCAGCACTCGTTGGTGGCCATCCTCCGACATCAGGTTTCACCCGCGATTACAATCACGCCCGGCTACTTGCCTTATTATGTCCAGTCCCAGTCGAGTCCGTCAACTGTGTTGTCGCGGTCTGCGCTGGAAAGGTCAGGAAACTGGGGCGTGGCTCGCGCCAGCACGAGGGCCAACACCTGAGTCGCCCCCGCGCGCCGCAATGCCCGGGCACATGCGGAAATCGTCGCTCCGGTGGTCATGACATCGTCCACCACGACGATTCGACGGCCGCGAGTCGCTGCCGAATTCACGACTTCAAAGACCCCGCGCACATTCTCGCGACGGGCCGCCACGCTGAGGCCGGTTTGCGGAGGCGTTGCGCGCTTTCGGCGCAGGCATTCGCGGAGCACTTGTGGCGGATGACGGGTGGTCCGCTTCAGCGCACGCGCCAAGCCTGCGGCCAGCAGTTGGGATTGGTTGTAGCCGCGCTCGCGCCGGCGAGATGTGTGCAGAGGAACAGCAACGATAAGGGGGAAGCCAGAGTCGCCGTTATTGGGTAGCATTTTCCAAGGGAAGGCCAGCAATTCGCCCAGCCGGCCGCCCAAGCGCTCGTCGCCGGCAAACTTCAACCGCAGGATGGCCTTGCGGAGATTGCCGATGTAGAGGCCAAAGCAGCGAGCGACGTCAAAGCCCGGCTCATCTCGCCGGCACTCACCACATTCGGCATCGGCGGAATCGAGTGCGTGAGGAGAGGCAAAGGGCAAGCCACACCGCACGCACGAGGGTCCGCGCCACGGCTCCAGGCTTTCCCAGCAAGCCCGGCAGATACGTAGCCCGCCATGGCTCGCGAGCTCGGCTCTGCACAGGCAGCATTCAGTTGGGAAAGCCACAGCCAGAGTGGCGTCGAGGAACTCCCGAAGGAGTGCGCGCACCCGAGATTGGTGAGTCAAGGCTTGGGAGAAAACGGCCTCGCGAAATGAGATCGGATATGAACTACAGGAGCCCTTTATCCTGCTTTTCCTGGCACTCGATGCAATGACGCGCCCAGGGAACAGCCTCCAATCGTTTCTGCTGCACTTCCTCACCGCAGGCCACGCACTGACCGTACGTGCCTTCCTTGGTGCGCTCCAGAGCCTCGTTCACCAGTTGCAGCAACCGCCGATGTTCATCGCTTTGATGAAAAAGGAATTCCTTGGTATAGGAGTTCGCCGCCTTGTCGGCGATGTCTTGCGTGGCCTCTTCGTCCGCCTCGCGGCCGTCCTGCTCCGATTTGGTCGCCAAACGCAGCAGCTCCGCCTGCTTGGTCAGAAGGCGCTTCCTGTAGTATTCGACTTTCTTTTTGTCCATGCGTTACCTTGATTTCTTCACCAGCGGGAGGCCAATCGAAAATTGTACGGGTGGTTGGAGGAAACTGTCAAGCCTAAGGTGGGAGAGTTACGTGCGCCCGTGCAACTTTCGCTTCAGAGCTTCGTGCAGGCGCATCCGGACGTCATCGGGGAGGGAGTAAACCTTGCCGTCACAATAGAGCTCGATGGTCTTCTTGGTGGTGTCGAACACGGCGTGGCAGTGGTTGCAATAGGTCAAATGGGCCTCAAGGGTTTGCTTCAATTCCGAGTCCAGTTCGCCGTCCAGATACCCACTGATCTCTTTAATGGCCTGATTGCATTTCACTGAATTGATCCTCGCTTGAAGATTTTGCTCAGCTCTTCGCGCAAGCGCAGGCGGGCGCGGAAGAGCCGGGCCTTGACCGCACCCACCGTCAGGTCCAAGACCTCGGCCGTTTCCTCGGTGCTCAAACCTTCCACGTCGCGCAGGTAAAAAACCGTGCGGAAACCCGGCGGCAACGCGTTCGCCGCGCCCTGAAGAATCCGCTCCAGCTCCACCTGCGCGAATTGTTGTTCGGGATTGGGCTTCCAATCGGCGAATTCTCGCACCACCACTTCACCGTTCTCATCCTCGGAAGTTTCCATGGGAACTTCGCGGCTACTCCGCCGTTTGCGCAGCTTCATGAGCGCTTCGTTCACGGCGATGCGCACAATCCAGGTGTAGAAGCGCGAGTCCTCACGAAATTCCGGCAAGTGCTCAAAGGCCTTTAGAAAGGCCTCCTGCAGCACGTCCTCGGCATCCTCACGGTTTCCCGTAATGTTCATTCCCAGCCTGTAGACCTTCTTCTCATAGCGATTCACCAGTTCCTCGAACGCGGCATAGTTCCCCGCCTTCGCCTCGCTGATCAGGTGCGATTCATCTCGCGCCAACGCAACTTGTGGAAGTTCCGCCATTCGAGACTCTTCTTAGATGTCTTAAGCGGTTATGAAGTTACTGCCGCTACAAGCCGAATACAGATTACTCCCTTCCCGCACATGCAATCAATCGCGCAATGGCCGGGCCCGCGCCTTCCGGCGCGTCATAAACCGACGAGCCCGCCACCATCACGTCTGCGCCGGCTTCCGCCGCGAGACGAATCGTCTCCTCGTTGATTCCGCCGTCCACTTCCACTTCGCATTCCAGGCCACGTTCCTGAAGCGCATTCCTCACCTGGCGGATTTTCGGCAGTGTGGCGTGAATGAACTTCTGCCCCCCGAAACCGGGATTCACGGTCATAACCAGAACCATTTTCACCATTTCGAGCACTTCCGACAGCGTGGACGCCGGCGTGGAAGGGTTCAGCGCCACGGCCGGCTTCTTTCCCAGGCTGGCAATATGTTCCAGAACACGATACAGGTGCGGCGTGGCTTCCTGGTGAACGATGATCGTATCCGCGCCCGCGGCAGCGAACGCCTCAATAAAATCCTCGGGCGGCGTGACCATCAGGTGTGCCTCAAGAACCAGTTTCGTCAACGGCCGCAGGGCGCGAATGGCGATGGCTCCAAACGTGATGTTGGGAACAAAGCGGCCGTCCATCACGTCCACCTGAATGCGGTCTACTCCCGCCGCCTCCACCAACTGCACTTGCTCGCCAAGGCGAGTGAAATCCGCGGAAAGAATCGAGGGCGCGATCTTTACCATGCAATTCTCAGAAAAACGAACTTCGAAAATCGAAATTCGCGGACGGTTTCGACCTTCGAGTTTCGAATTTCCAGTTTCGAATTTCGTCCCTCCCGCCGAACAATCCAGATACCTAACCACTCAGCTTCCCTGCCGCGCTTTTCTCAATGAACCAGCTCAAGCGCCCGTGCGTGGGTTGAATGAGTTGCACGGGGAATTGTCCTGCCGGCCCATTCAGCACCTGATGCAGAGTGTCCGCTTTGTCCGCCCCGGCGATCAGAAAGATGAGGTGCGCCGCGGCGTTGAGCACCGGAAAAGTCAACGTCAGGCGGTTCGAATTGAGCTTGGGCGCGAAGTTGGGAACCACCCAAGCTGTATGCTCAGCCAGCGCGGCACTTTCGGGAAAAAGCGACGCCGTATGCCCGTCAGGGCCCATGCCAAGGAAGATCAAGTCGAACTGCGGCCATTGGCCCGGGGCTGGCTTCAGAACCGATGCCAGCTCCTCCGCATACTGGCGTGCAGCGTGCTCGCGGTCCGGGCTCTCCGCTGCCATGCGGTGAAAATTCTCCTCGGGAAGCGGCGAAGGTTCAATCAGGGCCTGCCGGATCATGCGGTAATTGCTCTGCGCATCGTCGGGCGGCACGCAGCGTTCGTCCACTTGAAACAACTGAACATTCGTCCACCGCACCCTGCCGCCAAACGTCGGGCTGCCCAGCAGCTCGTAGAGCAACTTCGGAGTCGATCCGCCCGAAAGGGCAGCGCAGAAGGGCTTCTTATCGATGGCCTTCACGCGCGCCTGCTCCTCGAAGCGCGTCGCCGCCGCCCAGCTCAATTGCTCCAGGTCGTCGAAAATGCGAATTTCGGGTTTACCGGCGCTTGCCACCATCTGCGCCATATCATTGGGCCTCAGCCGTCAATTCCCAGCATCATGATCACTGAAAACCGACAGCTAGCTCGTCATCCTCGCCACCAGAGCCAAGACTTCCTCGTAAACGCGGTCGGGGCCGACGAGCATCAACTCATCGTTCAGAATTTCCACTTCGTCCTCCGCTTCAATCCGCACGGTGCGGCCAATCGGCAGCACTCCGGGGACTTCAGCTAGCGTCTGCACCACCTTGCCGTCCGTCCCGCGCGAGAAGGAAAAGCGCGCATCCCCGGCATCAATTCGGAACGAGAAGCAGACTCCGCTGCCTCCGCCTTCCACCTTCCGCAGGGTCCGTTCCACCTTCACTTCGCCCTTCGCGGACTTGAAGAAGAGGGCGCGCGGTATATTGGGACCGCGTGTTTCGGCGTAATGGAACTCCCAACCGAGACGCGTGGCCAGCCATGCCGTCAGCAACAGGCTTTGCGCGCGCTGCGTTGCAAGCCGGGCTGATTCCTTTTCGTATTCGATGTGAACTTCGTGGATGCGTTGGAGATACGGGCGGCGGTCGGGCGAATCAAAACATTGCGCCATCACCTCCCGCCAGGGAGTGGCCCGCGCCCAGTTCAGGTCGGAAAGGCGAATGCGCCCGGAATGCTTCTCCGACCACGCGGCCAGCGAGGTTAAATCCGACCGCGTCGCGGCGAAGCGAGCAGAATCCACAATCAAGCGCTGCGTTATCCTCAGAAGCTGATCGAAATAGCCCGGCATGGTGAAGTGCCCGGCTCGCCACCACATGTATATGGGCAGCCCTGACACCGTGAGGGGCAGAACCATGCTCATCAGTTCCGGGCCGGTGTCCCCGCGCGCTTCCAGCGTAATCTGCTCGCTGCAAATCTGTTTCCCTGCCTCGGCCGCCATGTGACAGTGGGCGGAGACGGAGGCCATTAGTCCTTCAGGCGACCCCTCGGGGTTCATCACCATCACCACGGCGCGGCAGGGATTCTGGCGGGTCACGTCGGCGATCAGATTGCTCACTTCCCGCGCCGCATCCGAGCTTTCCACGTAGACGAGCAAAGTGAGCGCGGAAGCCCGGGTTACCGGTGATTCCTCATCCGTACCCTTCGCAGCACTCCGCCACATGGTCGAAAGCCCCGCTTCGATCTCCGCCACGTTAGCAGGCCGGGGTTCTCCCAAGGCAAATTCCTGAAGTATACCGCCCAATGGTAGGCCCTTTCCTTTCAAATTAATGCTGTCCTCGACCTTTTCAAGGCCTTCATTTTCAGTTGCTTACTGGCAATCAGTCTCAACTGGTCCGGTTACAAATGCTATCGTTTGTTTTCAACACTTTCTGGGGATATCCCTGGAATAGTCAATTTTCGGTCTTGCCAATGCCCCCGGTCGCCTAGAGCCGCCTCCACTCCCGGCCGTCGCGTTCGATAAAGTCATCGGCCTCTTTCGGTCCCCAACTTCCTGCCGGATATGTAGCCAGTCCTTTTGTGCCATCCTGCTTCCAGCGGTCCAGAATGGGATCTACAAACTCCCATGACAAATCCACGGCGTCGGCGCGATTAAACAAGGTGGCGTCACCCAGCATGCAATCCAGAAGAAGCGTTTCATAAGCGGTGGGTGGCGCGGCGCCGAAGGACTCGCCGTAGAGAAATTCCATTTTGACGGGGCGAATCTGCATGGTGGTTCCGGGCAGCTTGGCGCAGAACTTCAGTGAAATTCCCTCATTGGGCTGGATGCGAATCGAGAGAATATTGGGCTCAATTCCCTCCGCGCCTGCGCCGCGGAACAGCAGATGGGGCACGCGGCGGAACTGAATGGAAATCTCCGAAACGCGCTTGGCCAGGCGCTTGCCGGAGCGCAGATAGAACGGCACATCGGCCCAGCGCCAGTTGTCGATGAAGAATTTGAACGCCGCGTAGGTTTCAGTGCACGAAGTGGGCAATACCTTGGGCTCCGTCCGGTAAGCGGGAACTTTCTTGCCCCCGACGTATCCTTCCGCATACTGGCCGCGCACCACGAAATCCTGGACAGCTTCGGGGCGAATGGGCCGCAGCGCGCGCATCACTTTGGCCTTCTCATCGCGCACAGCCGTGGCTTGAAATGTGGCGGTCGGCTCCATTGCCACGAGACTCAGCAACTGGAGCACGTGATTCTGGATCATATCACGCAGCAGGCCGGCCTCTTCGTAATACGCGCCCCGATTTTCCACTCCCAATTCTTCTGCCACCGTGATTTGGACATGGTCAATGTAGCGGCGATTCCAGAAGGGCTCAAAAATTCCGTTGGCAAACCGGAACACCAAAAGGTTTTGGACCGTCTCCTTGCCCAGATAGTGGTCGATCCGATAGACCTGGTCCTCCTCGAACACGCCGGTGACCACTTGATTCAGATCGCGCGCGCTATCCAGGCTGCGCCCGAAGGGTTTTTCCAGAACGATGCGCGTCCAGGTCTTGCCCGGCTCCTTGGGCTTGGCCAGCCCCGCGGCGCCCAAATTCTTGACGATGACGGGGAAGAAACTGGGCGGCGTGGCAAGGTAAAAAAGTCGATTGCCGGCAGTTCCCTTCTCCTGATCGAGCCGATCCAAGGTGGTTCTTAGCTGTTCGTAAGCTTTCGGATTGCTGAAATCGTCGGCAAGGTAATAGAGTCCTTTCTCAAACCCCTCCACGAATGCCTCGCTCTCAGAATTCAGGCGGAGGAATTTCCTCACGGCTTCCCCCATCATCTGGCGGAACTCGTCGTCAGTGCGGTGAGTGCGCGCGCAGCCCATCACCGAGAACCCGGGGGGCAACATGCGCTCGCGCAGGAGGTAGAAAAGCGCCGGCATCAGCTTGCGTTCGGTCAAGTCTCCGGAGGCGCCAAAAATCACCATCGCACACGGGTCCGGTGTGCGCCGCAGGCGGATACCTTCACGCAGGGGATTGAGCAACTCGGCTGTTTCCGGCATGGAACCTCTCCTTGCCTGGGATCATGCGGCTGGCATCAGGTTGTGATGATGAGCCCCGGACTAACGCCCCCCACTCGCCCGAGGCATGACGCCTCGGGCGAAAGGCGGACAAGGTTGTTACGAGCCGCCGTTTATGCGGGCTTTGCCAACTGG
This sequence comes from Terriglobia bacterium, assembly GCA_030040515.1. GTDB lineage: Bacteria > Acidobacteriota > Terriglobia > UBA7540 > UBA7540 > Bog-366. The sequence goes on along the minus strand of JASHTO010000433.1, from coordinate 6,862 downwards.
CGCTCCTGGGAATACTGCTTGCGCTTTTCGGCGAGGGCGGCGAGCAGCTTTTCGTAATCCTTCGCGAACGACTCCACGCCCTGGTCCTCGAGCTTGCGGGTGATCGCCGCGAGATCGATTCCCGCCGCGGCAAGGTTCTTCATCGTGCCGCGGGCTTCGGCCAAGCCCTCTTCAATTGTGGCGCGCGGCTTGCCGTGATCGCGATAGGCCGATAGCGTCGCTGCCGGCATGGTGTTGATGGTATCCGGACCAATGAGCGTGTCGACATAAAGCGTGTCGCTGTATTGCGGATTCTTGGTTCCGGTCGAGGCCCAGAGCATGCGCTGCACGCGCGCGCCCTTCTTGGCCAGCGCCTGGAAGCGCGGTCCGGCGCAGATTTCCTTGAATTTCAGGTAAGCGAGCTTGGCGTTGGCAATCGCCGTCTTGCCCCGCAGGCTTTCCAGGGGCGGTTTTTCATCCGCGCCCTTCGCCGCGGCGATCTTTGCGTCAAGCTGCTGATCCGCCATAGTGTCGATGCGGCTCACGAAGAAGCTGGCGACTGACGCGATGCGATCCACGAGCTTACCCTCGCGCACGCGTTTCTCCAGCGCGGAGACGTAGGCCCAGGCCACTTGCTCATAGCGCTCGATGGCGAACAATAGGGTGATGTTGATATTGATGCCATCCGCCAGGAGCTGCTCGATCGCGGGCAAGCCTTCCGCTGTTCCCGGAACTTTTACCAGGATATTGGGGCGGTTGACTTCCTTCCACAGGCGATGCGCTTCCTCAATCGTGCCCTTGGTGTTGCGTGCCAGGGTGGGAGCAACTTCGATGCTCACAAAACCGTTGCGGCCTTCCGTCTTATCGTAGAGCGGGCGGAAAAGGTCGGCCGCGGTTCGAATGTCCTCGGTTTCCAGGGCTTCAAAAATCTCCGGTGTTGAGTCGCCGGCTTCCACGAGCTTTCGAATCTCGCCATCGTAATCATTGCTTCCGGCAATGGCTTTTTCGAAAATCGTCGGGTTCGAGGTCACGCCCGATACACCGTCGTTATCGATCAGCTCCTTCAGGTGGCCGGAGGTCAACTCGTTCCGGCGAATGTAGTCGAACCAGACGCTCTGGCCCAGGCTGCCCAGGCTTTTTAGTGGATTGTTGCTCATGTTCACTTCCTCCTCTGTCGTGCGATTTCTGAAAATCCCCGGCAAATCTTGCGCCAAACCTCTGTGCCTCACTGTGCACTCTGTGGTGAGAGATCTTTAATCACGGATTGGCTGCATTGTGCGAGAGCGTGCTGTGCCTCAAGCAAAGCTTTCACCACAGAGAGCACGGAGATTCACAGAGAAAAACCAAATAGAAAATCACTTTTCTCGCCGCGTCATCGCCCCAGCAGTTCGTGCGCAAGCTTCGCGATGTTGGCCCCCGTGAATCCCAACTTCTCAGCTATAACCTTATATGGAGCTGAGGCACCGTACCGATCAATGCCGTGCGCGGCGCCTTTCGGTCCAACATACTTTTCCCAGCCAAACGATACCCCGGCTTCCACCGCCAGGCGCACGGTGACGCTGGGCGGCAACACCTGGTCCCGATAGGCCTGCGGCTGCTTTTCAAAAAGGTCCCACGAGGGCATGCTCACCAGGCGCGCGGCGATTCCCTCGCTCGTCAGCTTTTCATAGGCTTCGAGGGTGGGCGCAACTTCCGAGCCCGTAGCGATCAAAATAATTTCCGGAGTCTTTCCCTGCGCATCGCCCAAAACGTATGCGCCCTTCTCCAGCCCGTCGGCCGAGGCGTATTTGGTGCGGTCGATGATGGGCAGCACCTGGCGGGTCAACATCAGGGCAACCGGACCGTTCTTGTGCTCAATCGCCACACGCCAAGCTACCGCGGTTTCATTAGCGTCGGCGGGCCGAATATTGCAAAGGTGAAGAATTGCCCGGCAGGCCATGAGGTGCTCGATGGGTTCGTGCGTGGGACCATCCTCGCCCAGGAACACGCTGTCGTGGGTAAAGACAAAAATCGAATGCGTCTCCATGAGGGCGGCCAAGCGCAACGTGGGCCGCAGATAATCAGAAAAAATGAAAAACGTGGCGCCGTAAGGAATCAATCCGCTCAGCGCCATGCCGTTGATCGCCGCGCCCATGCCGTGCTCGCGGACGCCGAAGTGAAAGTTTCGCCCGCCGTAGTTCGGGTACTCGAAATCCTTTTCACCTTTGATCAAAGTATCGGTGGAAGGCGCCAAATCCGCCGCGCCACCGAGGAGCGTCGGTAAAACCGGTGAAATGGCGTTCAAAACCTTTCCGGAAGCTTGGCGTGTGGCCATGGGCTTTTCGGTGTGACTGAAGGTGGGAATCTTTGCTTGCCAGCCGGAAGGTAATTCACCCCTTACAAAGCGGTCCCACTCGGCGGCGAGGTCGGGAAATGCCTTGCGATATTCCGCCAGCTTGGCTTGCCACGCCGCCTCCCGCTGGGGTCCTTTCTGGAGGGCGATCCGGAAGTGCGCGCGAGCTTCGTCTGGCACCAGGAAGGGGGGCTCAAGCGGCCACCCAAGATTCTGCTTGGTGAGTTTGACTTCCTCAACTCCCAGCGGTGAGCCGTGCGCCTCCGCCGTATCGTGCTTGTTGGGGCTGCCATAACCGATGTGCGTGCGCACCATGATGATCGACGGCCGGCCGCACTCCGCCTGCGCCGCGCGAATGGCCGCGTCGATAGCGTCAAGATCGTTTCCGTCGGCTACCTTCTGCACAAACCAGCCATAGGCCTCGAAGCGCTTGCCGCGGTCTTCCGTGAAGGCCAAGTCTGTCGAGCCTTCAATGGAGATGTGATTGTCGTCGTAAAAATAAATCAAGTTGTCGAGCCGCAAGTGGCCCGCCAGCGAAGCGGCTTCCGACGAGATGCCTTCCATCAGGCAGCCATCGCCGGCGATGGCGTAAATCTTGTAGTCCACAATCTCGTGTCCGGGGCGATTGAAGTGCGCGGCAAGATATTTCTGGGCAATTCCCATGCCCACGCCGTTGCCGAAACCCTGGCCGAGCGGACCCGTAGTGGTTTCGATGCCCGGCACCAGCCAGTGCTCGGGATGCCCCGGCGTCTTGCTTCCCCATTGACGGAATTGCTGAAGCTCCGACATCGGCATGTCATAGCCCGTGAGGTGCAGCAGGCTGTAGAGCAGCATGGAGCCGTGTCCGGCGGAAAGCACAAAGCGGTCGCGATTCGGCCATGAGGGATTCGCGGGATTGTGCTGCAGGAAACGAGTCCAGAGCACGTATGCCATGGGCGCGGCTCCCATGGGCATGCCGGGATGGCCGGAATTGGCTTTCTGCACCGCGTCGACGGCGAGGAAGCGAATTGTGTTGATGCAAAGCTGGTCAAGCTGCGATGGATTTAGTCCCGGAGTCGTGGTGGAAGTGGCAATTTGACTTTCCAAGCGAAGAACCTCCGCGCGAATAAGTTCAGATATTGGCGTCCAGCAAATGCGCCATGGTATTCCCCGGTCAGCGCTAGGGAAACCCCGTACGTAATTGGATGCTCCCCATACTTGCAAGGAAGCAAAAAGCCGAATCCAAACATTATAGTATAGGTCGTGCCAAATCATCGCTGCCAAAACATTACGGAAAGATGAAGCTTTGCGAAGAGGTTAGAGACGATTTAACATGCGCCGCGATCACATTCGTTCGACCCGACTCAGGCGGAAGGAGTAAAATAAGGTTTGGCGAGGTTCTGCCAATGCGCAGGTATGCCACGGCGGGAACGGTTCTGTTTTGCTTGATTGCCATGACGCAAGTCCCCCTTGCGCGCCCAGCTCCCCAAGGGGTTGATTTCCAACCTGTCGAAGCCTCATCCGTCAGTGACGTCGCCGCCCCGTTTCAGAGCGTTGCCAAGGGTGTGGTCGTTATGGATGTTCGGGTTTCTGATCGCGGCGCCATTCGCGACATCAAGGTGCTGAACAGCCTTGCTTCCGTGACGCAGGCAGCGGTCAACTCCGTGAAAGGGTGGACGTTCAAGCCAGCAATGTTGGCCGGCGCGCCCGTAGCTTCAGGCATCACGGTGGCGGCTGTCTTCAACCCGCAGTGCTTGTTCTTGCCGACTGCAAGCGCAATCAGGCCTCAGCGAGAACCACAAGGTGCCACGGCCTCTGGGTTTCAACCGGCGGGAGTGATCGAGGCAAGCGTCCCGTCGTGCCCCTACGGAGCGGCGTTGCTTTCCGCGAGCGTCATATTGCAAGCCAGCATCGACGCCACGGGCCATCTGAAAGGCACTCAGGCGCTCAGGGACGTTCCACCGTTCACGGCTTCCGCCGCTCAGTCGCTGAATAGTTGGAAGTTTGCACCCGCCAGGCTAAATGGGAATCCAACGGAGTCCAAGTTGATCGTTGCGTTTTTCTTTCGCCAGCCCGCAACGTTCCCATGACGATGAGTCAGTTGGTTTTGTGGGCGGCCCTACCTCTGAATTCTGGCCGAACCGCCCTTGGCTAAGGCTTTCACCTGGTCGAGCGTGGCCATGGTGGTGTCGCCGGGGAATGTCGTGATAAGCGCGCCGTGCGCCCAGCCGATCTTGACGGCCTGCTCCGGCTCTTCACCGGTCATCAGGCTATAGAAAAGCCCGGAGGCAAAACCGTCACCGCCTCCAACGCGATCGTAGACGTCAAGCTCGGCGGTTGGAGCGACGTAAGACTTGCCGTCAATCCACGCCACGGCGCTCCAACCGTGCCGGTTGGTTGCATGGACTTCGCGGAGAGTGGTGGCGACAATCTTGACGTTGGGATGCTTCGCGATCACTTTATCAATCATGCCGAAGAAGGCGCTGGGATCGAGCTTGGATTTCGACGCCACTTCCGGCCCGGGCACTCCCAGGCCCATCTGCAGGTCCTCTTCGTTGCCCACTAGAACATCCACGTGCTTGACGATTCCGGAAATCACCGAAAGCGCGCGCTCATGCCCGCCCCAGATGTTCCACAGCTTGGCGCGATAATTCAAATCGAAGGAAGTGACGGCGCCGGCAGCCTTGGCCGCCTGCATGCCCTCGGCGATAAGCTGGCCGGTGGTTTCCGAGAGCGCGGCGAAAATTCCGCCACTGTGGAACCAGCGCACACCCGCACCGAAAATCGCTTTCCAGTCGAAATCGCCGGGCTTGAGCATCCCTCCGGCTTCGTTGGCGCGATTGTAGAAGACCACGGGAGCGCGCACGCCCAGCCCGCGATCGCTGTAAACCGCCGCCATGTTGGGACCGTTCACACCGTTGTGCTTGAAGTGTTTGTAGAAGGGCTTCACGCCCATGGCGCGCACGCGCTCGGCGATCAAGTCGCCGATGGGATAATCCACCATCGCCGTCGCGATGCCGGTATTCATGCGGAAGCAATCGGAGAGATTGGCGGCGCAATTGAATTCGCCGCCGCTGACGTGAATCTGGCACTCCGTCGCTTTGCGAAATGGAATGATGCCGGGATCGAACCGGTGGATCAAAGCGCCGAGGGAGAGAAAATCCAACGAGCCGTCGGATGGAATAGTCAGTCCGTACTTCATGATGTAACCCTCGAGGCGACGCCAAAGCTGACGTCGATAGCCGGTACTTGCCGCACGCGACGTGTTTCGAATTTCGAGTTTCGATTTTCGCCTTTGCAACTCTCCCTACACATTGTACTGCCCCGACGCCACCTTGCCGCCGTGCCCGGTCCAGTTGGTATGGAAGAACTGGCCGCGCGGCTGGTCGATCCGTTCGTAGGTGTGCGCGCCGAAGAAGTCGCGCTGCGCCTGGAGCAGATTGGCCGGCAGCCGCCCGGTGCGATAGCCGTCGTAAAACGCGAGCGCCGTAGTGAATGCCGGAGTGGGCACTCCGCCTTTGACTCCGTGAATAACGGCGCGCCGCCAGGCCGCCTGGTATTTCGTCAGCGCCCTCTTGAAGAATTTGTCGAGCAGCAGGTTGCTGAGCTTTTTGTTTTTGTCGTATGCCTTCTTGATTTCGCCCAGGAAGACGCTGCGAATGATGCATCCACCGCGCCACATGAGGGCGATGCCGCCGAAATTCAAATTCCACTTCTGGTCGCGTGCCGCCTCGCGCAGCAGCATGTAACCCTGTGCGTATGAAACGATCTTGGAGCAATAGAGAGCGCAGCGCACGTCTTCCACAAATTTCTTACGATCGGGAAGTTTCTTCGAGCGCCTCGGACCCTTCAAAATTGCGCTCGCCGCCACTCGTTCTTCCTTGATCGCCGAGAGGCAGCGCGAAAACACCGCTTCCCCGATCAGCGTGACCGGCATTCCCAGATCAAGCGCACTCAGGCAGGTCCACTTGCCCGTGCCTTTCTGGCCGGCAGTGTCGAGAATTTTATCGACGATGGGCGTCCCGTCGTCCTCTTTCTTGGCAAAAATCTGGCTGGTGATATCGATCAGGTAGCTGTCCAGCTCGCCTTTGTTCCAATCGGCAAAAACCTGGTGCAGATCGTCAGGCGTGAGGCCCAGCACGTCTTTCATCAACTGGTAGGCCTCGCAAATCAGTTGCATGTCACCGTACTCAATGCCGTTGTGAACCATTTTGACGTAGTGCCCTGCGCCGTCTTCGCCTACCCAATCGCAGCAGGGCGTGCCGTCCTCCACCTTGGCCGCGATGGCCTGAAAAATCGGCTTCACGTGTGGCCACGCGGCGGGATTTCCGCCCGGCATGATCGACGGCCCGTGGCGCGCGCCTTCCTCGCCACCTGAAACGCCTGTCCCGATAAAGAGCATTCCCTTCTCGGCCAGATATTTCGTGCGGCGAGTCGAGTCCGGCCAGTGTGAATTGCCGCCGTCGATCAGGATGTCTCCCTTTTCGAGGTGCGGCAGAATCTCTTCGATCATCTGGTCCACCGCATCGCCCGCCTTCACCATCATCATCACGCGCCGCGGCGGTTTGAGGA
>JASHTO010000432.1 GCA_030040515.1 Terriglobia bacterium | reverse complement strand
CGATCTTGACGAGGTGATGAAGTATTGCGACGAATTCGGGTTACGGGTTCTGATGGGCGTGGTCATTGAGGAGGCGCCTTACTGGCTGGAAAGACAACATCCGGAAACTCGTTTCGTGGATGCCCGGGGCAACTTCCAACGGCTCTCCGACAGCGGCAACAACGTGAGCGGCGGATGGCCTGGTCTCTGCCTGGACTGGGTGCCGGTGCAGGAGGCGGCGAAACGTTTTATCGTCGAACTCGCCCGCATGTCTGCGTCACATCGCTCTATGTACGCTTATGATTGTTGGAATGAGCCCCACATCGAGCCCTGCTTTCCTCGCAACATCTGGGCGCAGCCGCAGGAATATCTGTACTGCTATTGTGACCAGACCATCGCAAATTTCCGCCACTGGCTGAACCAAAAGTATGGAAGCCTGGAAGATCTCAACCACGCCTGGGTGCGGCGATATTCGGACTGGGCCGAAATTGATCCTCCCCGCGCCATGGGAACCTATCTGGATTGGATTGACTGGCGGGACTACATCATCGACCGAAGCACCTGGGAGATGAAGTTCCGCGTGGGAGCCATCCAGGCGGCGGACGCGAACCATATTTTGGAAAGTCATGCCGCACATCATCCGCCCGTTGACGGCGTGGCGATTGGCGGGACAAATGGATGGCGCCTGGCGGAAGTGGTCCAAAACTGGGGGCTTTCAAATTTCCCGCGCTGGGGCAGCTTTCCCGTTTACGTTGGGTCGGCGAAAATTGAAATCACGCGTTCCACTGCCGCCGGCAAGCCGTTTTGGATGACGGAACTGCAAGGCGGGCATGGAAGCAGCGGGCTGTATGAGAGCCCGCACATGCGGCCGCGGGACATCCGGCTTTGGAACTGGCTGGCCGTTGCGGGCGGCGCCAAAGGAATTATCTACTGGACCTACCATGCGGAAGCCACCGGCACAGAAGCGACGGGATTTGGCCTGGTCAACCGCGATGGGTCACAGACCGATCGCGTGTTCGAAGCCGCCAGGAACCGCCAGCTCATTGCCGCCCACTGGGGCATTCTCAAGGATTACCGGCCCCAACCCGACGTGGCGATTCTCACCGATCAGGACAATGGCATTTTGACGTACGCAATGGCGGGTTCGGAAGATGCCTCCACCGAGTCTTTCCGGGGCTATTACCACGCATTGTGGCAATTAGATTATTGGGTGGATTTCATTGAACCGTGTAGCCTCGGCAATGCTCCCTATAAAGCGCTGATCGTTCCCTGGCACCTGCTAGGCAAAAAGGACACGTGCGAGAAATTGAGGAACTACGCGGAAAATGGCGGCTGTCTAGTTTTGGAGACCGCGTTCGGCATGTTTGACGAGCGATGCTTTTACAACCCCGTCGTTCCCCCTTACGGGTTGTCAGTAGCATTTGGGTATCGCGAAATGGAACCCTTCTACCTGCAACCCAAGGGAGAACGGAATCCGCTGGCAGATATCCTGGGTCCGGCAGTTCGTCCGCAGGCCGAGCAAATCTACGATGAGCCGGAACTGCAGTTTTCGGAGCCGGTCGCGGTTCGCTTTAAGGCACGCACTTTCGTTACGCCGATTGAAGTCAGTTCGGCGTCCCCCATCGGCGTTTGTCAAGGCTTCACAGTGGCGGCCAGGAAGCGAGTCGCCGGCGGCCAGGTCTTTTACATCGGTACGAATCTTGGAGCCAGCATTACGGCCGGCGATCGCGGCGGGATAGAATTGCTGCGCGCCATCCTGACGCCCATTGTGCGACCCAAGGTGTCTTCGAAGATGTTACGTCCACGGCTTATTGAGGGCGGCAATCGAAGCTTGCTCGTGATCATCAACGATACGCCGAGCGACCAGACGGAGGCCGTCGCCCTGCCCCGGCGCTACGCGCGGGCCACGAACATTCACAGCGGCCAAGAGCTAGGCATGGAAAATCAGCACCTGCAGGTGACAGTTCCGTACGAGGACGCCTTAGTGGTGCAGTTGGACGTCTGAGAACCAAACGATCATGGGATCTTCACGGCGAACTTTTCTCCGCGCCACAGCCGGAGGCATCACCGCTTCTTGGGGCGGCCTGCACATCGTTGCCGGGCCGACGGACTTTTCAAACTCAACCCCTTCCGAGGAGCCGGCTCCCCAATCTCAGCCGTTCGTGTACGGCACGGCTTTCTACCGCCCGCCCAACCCGCCCGCCTCCATGCGGCGGCAAATGCTCAAGACGATTGCCCAGCAATACAAGTTCAACATCATCCGCATTTACAGTTCGTGGGTCTATCACAACCGCGAGCCGGACCGCTTTACCTTTGACGAACTCGAAGAAGTCATGGGCTATTGCGACGAGTTTGGGCTGCGGGTGTTAATGGGGATTATCACGGAAGATGCTCCCTATTGGCTGGAAGCCGCGCATCCGGAAACGCGCTACGTGGATGCGGACGATCAGGCCTTCCACCTGGGGGGCAGCGGAAACAACGTCAGCGGTGGCTGGCCGGGCTTGTGTCTGGATTGGGAACCCGTACGCGAGGCCGCGGCGAAGTTCATCCAGGAGATGGCGAAAACGGTTTCAAAGCATCCGTCGATGTACGCTTACGATTGCTGGAATGAGCCGCACATGGAACCGTCAGGCACGCATCGGTTTGCGTTTGCGCCTACCGTCGAAGAACGTTTGTTTTGCTATTGCCCACGTACTATCGCGGCATTTCAGCAGTGGCTGGCGCAGCACTATGGCACCGTGGAGCGGGTCAACGCGGCCTGGGTGCGGTCCTACCCGGACTGGAAGGTTATTGATCCACCTCGCCGGAAGGGAACGTATGCCGATTGGGTTGATTGGCGACGGTACATCATCGAGAGAAGCACGAATGAGCTGCGGTTTCGCGTGCACAATGTTCGTGCCGCCGATCCCCATCACATCCTGGAAAGCCATGCGGGGTGGCAAGTGGCCGTTGAGCCAATGGCTTTCAGCGGCGTCAATACCTGGCGGTTGGCAGAAGTCGTTGAGACCTGGGGATTGTCGAACTTTCCGCGCTGGCAGCCGATTCCGACCATGCCGATTTACTTGGGTGCTGCCCGACTGGAGATCACGCGCTCGAATGCGGGTCACAAGCCATTTTGGATGACGGAACTTCAGGGAGGGCAAGGGAGCAACGGACTGTTCCAAAGTCCCCACATGCGGCCGCAGGACATTCGGCTGTGGAACTGGATGGCGGTAGCCTGCGGCGCCAAAGGACTACTCTATTGGGCTTATCAGGCGGAAGCGACCGGAACCGAAGCAACGGGTTTTGGACTGGTAGCTCGCGACGGCTCTCCCACGGAACGCGTCCTGGAAGCGGCCGAGGACAACCGCTTGATTCAGGCACAATGGGACATAATCGAGGGCTATCGGCCGAAAGCTGAGATTGCCATCCTCTTCGATCAGGACAACCCACTACTGACGTTCGCAATGGCCGGAAACGAAGATCCTTCCACAGAATCGTTTCGGGGCTACTACAAAGCGCTTTGGAATAGCGACTATTGGGTGGATTTCATCGAGCCCACCAGCATTTCCGGCGCTCCTTACAAGCTTATCATCGCACCCTGGCATTTAATGGGGAAAGCAGACACGTGTGCGGCGCTACGCCATTTTGTGGAGAGCGGCGGAACATTGATTCTGGAAAGCGCGTTCGGCCGGTTTGACGAGCGATGCTTCTATAATCCCGTCGTTCCTCCTTACGGGCTGGCGGAGGCTTTCGGTTACCGGGAGAAGGAAAGCTTCTTTCTCGAGACCGGCATGGAGGCCCAGCCGCTTTCGGTGCCTCCCCACCTGCCAGCGTCAGAACGTATTTATCTTGAAGCTAGTCTTGAAATCTCGGATCCCCTACCGGCACGCGTGAAAGCCTATACCTACCTGACGCCCATCGAAGTTAGCTCGGCAACGCCCATTGCGCATTACCAGAATCTTACCGTAGGAGCGAGGAAAAAGTTGGGCAAGGGACAGGCATACTATTTCGGCACCAATCTAGGAGCCAGCATCGCAGCCGGAGAGGACGCGGGGATCGAATTGGTAAGGGCTATCGCCCGAGAGGTGGCAAAGCCCCCGGTTACGGCAGACAAATTACGACCGCGGCTTGTTACTGGCAACAGGCGCAGCCTGCTCATGGTCTTTAACGATACGGCGGAGGATCAAACTGCAAACATCGGGATACCTAAGCAGTACCACCGGGCCACGGACATTTATCTGGATCAAGAAGCCTTGCTCGAGCAGAGCACCCTCCGAGTCACGGTACCGTTTGAAAGCGCCTCGGTCTTTCTCCTCGAGTAGCACGGAAGTGGATCATTCTCCAGGGCTCGTTCCAGAGGTGATATGATTTCTCGTGCTCGGCCCAGCCGAGTATGTGGTGATTGAATGGCGGAGTGGGGTTCAAGCCAAAAGCGAACTTTAGTGCTGGTGCTCGTCTGTGCTTGCCCGACCTTCGCCCAAAGCTCCTCAATCCCGGCCTCGGAGTATCTGGAAGCCGGAATCAGTGCGATCAAGGCAGGTGAATTTTACTCCGCGGAGCAGAAACTGCGGAAGGCCGTGCAACTCAATCCCCGCGATCCCGAAGCCTACAATTTGCTGGGCTTCGTCTCTGACCAGACCGGCCGCACGCCGGACGCAATCCGCGATTACCAGCAAGCTCTCGCGCTGGCTCCGGATTTCACTGCGGCACGCAACAACCTGGGTTCAGCCTACTTGCGTTCAGGGAACATTGACTTAGCCATCCAGCAATTCGAAAAAACACTGCGATCGCGGCCGGATGATTTGACGGCCCACTACAATCTCACCTTAATCTTTCTCCAAACCGGCGCACCGGCGAAGGCGCTTGAACATGCGGAGAAGGCCCATTCGCTCTCCCCGCGTGACCCGGCGGTGTACTTCCTTTTGGCGCGGAGCTACTTTGCTTTGGGGCGAACCGATGCGGCTTTGCAGACAGTTGCCGAAGCTGAGAATAACTCAGGCCGCGACCTTAGCGCCTATTTCATGTACGGCACGCTGCTCCTCGCTAACAGGCAATATCAAGCGGCCGCGGAGAGCCTCTCCCAGGCAAACACCCTCGCTCCCCACACCCCGGAGATTCTCCTGAATCTTGCCCGAGCCGATTTTCATCTGGGCAAGGATGCCGCTGCTCTGGAAAATATCCAGGCGTATCTGGCGATCCTGAAACAAACCCCCGAGAGCGGGGCAGCCGGAACAACCTATCTCCGAACCGCTGAAGACATTCTGGGCGAGTTGCGAAAACATGACCCCGATTCGTTCGACGTGGGGCGCTTGCTCGCCGAAGTCATGTTCCTTGAGCAAAACTACAGCAGCTCCATTCAGCTTTTGAAGAGCCTGGGCAAACAAGGTGAGCAGAATCCGGAATACTGGAATTTGCTGGGTATGTCCTATGCCAGATCAAACCAACTCCCCACTGCGGCGCAGGCCCTTATCAAGGCAATTGCGCTGGAACCCAAACGGGTAGACCTGTCTTTCAATCTCGCCAGCATCTACCAAAAAGCGGGAGACAGCCAGGCCGCCATCGCCGTCCTTAAGCGTGTGACGGTGGAGAAGGATTCATCTCCCGAAGTTTCATTTTCGCTGGGGTTGAGTTACTTCAACCTCGGCAACTATTCCACCGCCTTGCAGAGTTTTGAAACCGCCCTCAAGAACCACCCGGATTTCGCCGAGGCTGAGTACTTCGTGGGGCGGTGCGAAGCAAAACTGCAAAGTCCGTCGCACGCGGCCGCGGCCTATCAAAAATCTATGGCCATGAAGCCGAATTTCTACTGGGCGCCGTTTCAACTTGCCCTGTGGGACTTGCAGGCGGGCCGCGCAAAGGACGCCGTGCCTTTGCTTCAACGAGTAATCCAGCTCAACCCGACATTCCCCGATGCACATTTTGAGCTTGGGAAAATCTATTTGCAGCAAGGTAATATCTCGGCGGCAATAACCGAACTCGACCGGACCATCACTTTGAATTCTGGCTACGACCCTGCCTATTACCAACTGGGGCGGCTCTATCAGAAGGTGGGCAACACGGAAAAGGCAAAGGCCATGTTCCAGATCGTCGATGCCAACAAGGAGCGGCGGAGCCGGAATTATCAGGAGAAGCTTTCCAGCACCCAATAGCGCCAGACTCGGGACCTCGCTCGGGCTTCAGTACACGACCACCGCCCTTCGCTGAAACACCCCAAGAGTATTCGCAGCGTGGAAGAATGGCAGATGAGCTCCTTACGCGCCCAGTCCATCTCATTAAGATCTTCGAGCGGCAGTGCGAAATCGGCTTGGCGAATTTCCAGAAAATATTCGAGGCGGTGGGAATCGCGTGACGGTGGCGATCACCCGCTACACTGACTACGGCGCCCAGAACGGGCGTTCCCGGAAAGGCTCGCGGAAGCGCCGGATGATGCGAGGCGAGTGAGCCATGTACAATCGACGAAAATTCGTTCGTACGCTGGGATGGTCTACGGTTTTGCCGGCGTTCACGCACGCGCTGGGCGGGTATGCCGCTGAACCTGCCGATTCTCCCTCCGGCTTCCCGGTCGCGGGTTGACCTGAACGGCCAATGGGAGCGCTGGGTGGGGGACAAGTTATATGACGTGGTCGAGGTGCCCTCGTCCTTGCACCCCTCGGGCTATTACCAGCTTCGCCGCGAGTTTCTGCTGCCGGAGCTCTCAGCCCATCAACGCGCTTATCTGCACTTTGAGGCCATCACTTACTTTGCACGCGTGTCAGTGAACAGCACGGAGCTCGGCACCATGGGCCCGTACGTGCCCTATGAGTTTGACTTTACCCGCCAGGCAAGGAAGGGCAAGAACACGGTCGAGGTGGCCATCGCCGACCTCACGCCTGACCCGAGCGGTGCGGGGAAGGACGAACTGGCTCTGGGCGTCAACCCCGGCTGGGAGGCTTACGGCGGCATCATCCGCGATGTCCATGCGGAAGTGCGCCCCGCCGCCTTCATTGACAACGTTCGCTTTGGCTACAAGCTCAACTCTGATTACACGCATGCTGCCTGCCGCGCGCAAGTGATGGTCTCTGCCTTGGCGGAAAGTTCCGGCGAGGTCGAACTGGCGCTGCTGCGCGCCGGGTCGGAGATGGCGCGGGTGCAGCAGAAAACCTCCTTGGGTTCGGGTGCAAGCGAGGTGGAATTGGAATTCTCCGTCCCGTCCCCCGCCTTGTGGTCGCCCGAGGAGCCGAATCTCTACGAGATTCACGCCCGGCTGACCAGTGACCACGGCGAGGACGCCTGGCGCTGCCGCACCGGCTTCCGCGAGGTGGTCACCAGGGGGACCGGACTTCCTGCTCAACGGCAAACGCCTGGTGCTGCACGGCGTGGCCCGGCACGATATGTGGAAGGAGCAAGGTTTCACCCTCACGCGCCGCCAAATGGAAGAGGACATGCGGATGATCAAGGTGATGGGAGCGAATTTCATCCGCTAGGTCCACTACCCGCATCATCGCTACCTCGTCGACCTCGCCGATGAATACGGACTGCTGATCAGCGAGGAGCCGGGCTATTGGAACATGGACTTCCGCATCATGCCTCGCGGAGAAATCGAACTCGGCTACCGCATCATGGAGCGCACCATCCGCCGCGACTGGAATTCCCCCTCGGTCTTTGCCTAGCTGCTTTCCAATGAGTGCATCCTCACGGTTGAGGTGCTGCGCGAAGGCAAGGAGATCTGCAACCGTCTGGATCCCATCGGGTGGCTGGTTTCGGCCGCCAACAGCATGCCCAAGGAGAAGGCCAAACCGACCTTCGAACAAGCGGACATGGACTTCTTCGATCAGCACCCTTACACCTTCAATGTCGACGATTTCGACAAGGAAGCGGATTTTGACGGCCCCAGCCGTCCGCTGACTTTTACCGAGTGGGGTGGCAAGGCGATCGGCCAATCGCAGATCGTCATGCAGTACAGCGTCGACCGTCTGCTGGATCTGATGGAAGCCCACAAGCTCGCGGGCACGGTCTTCTGGAGCTGGCAGGACATGCGCCAGTACAGCCGCATCGACTGGGAAATGCGCGACGGCATCCTGGAGTCGGGCGTGGTCACGGAAGGCCGCGAGCCTCGTGAGAGCCCTTACATGGAACTCGCCCGGCTCTTCGAGGGCCGTCGCCACGAGAGCGAGCCGGTGGCCGACCGCCCCACGCTCGTTCCCCTGCGGCGGGTGCCATGGCTGCGGAAGAGCAAGTTCAGCGGCGTCGACCTTCAGCCGCTCGTCGACCGACCGGAGGCCGCCCAAGCCTGGGCGGACCTCGAAGACCGCATCTCCCGGTTCTGGGGGGGAACCCTGCCGCGGCAGGAATCGCCCGCGAGCGCCCCTACGAAAGACCTCTCCTACGTGACCCTCGCCGCGGACCAGTGGAAACGCACTGGCGGCAAGTTTCTGCTGTGGCAGGGCTCGGAGGTGGAGATCGCCGGGGTCCCCTTCCGAGTGCCGGTGGCGAATGGCTACGTCCGGCCGGTCATGGTTACGCCTGCCGTGCGCGAGGTCTCGATTCCCATTGGTCTTGAAGGCGTGAGGCTGCACATCCTCGGGCAGGTGGCCATCCCGGCGGGTTTTCCGGTGGAGGGCAGCGACGGCGAAATCGTGGCGGTCTACACCCTGCGCTACGCCTCGGGCCGAACGCAGGAAATTCCCCTGCGCAACGGCTACGAAGTGGTGCAATCGAACCTGATCAGTGTGGCCACGCGGATTAATCCGGAAGCCACCGAAACGCAGCGCGCCCTCGTATTCGCCAAGGACATCGCCCGTGAGCAATACCAGGCGCGCTTGTACACGCTTCCCCTCGCGGCAGACAAGCTCTCAAGTCTGAATTGCAAGCTGGGCGCATCGTCCTCATCAGGCTTGGCCATTTTTGCCATGGTTGTGGAGAGCGTGTAACCCATGCAAATGACAACACCAATTCGCAAGCATAAGAACTCCGGCCCGATCGGAAAATGGGCAAGCCTGGCGGCCAGTCTCGCGATGCCGCTCTCCGGAATGGTGCCGGCCACGTCGCCGGGCAACCGTTCGCGCGTTGACCTCGCGGGAATGTGGCAGCGCTACGTGCACGACAAACTTTGGGAAATTATCCCCGTGCCTTCTTCGCAGCATCCCCTGGGTTTCTATTGCCTGCGGCGGGAATTTCTGCTTCCGGCCCTCAAGGGTAACGAGCGCGCCATCGTGCATTTCGATGCCATCACCTACTTTACCCGCGTGTCGGTGAACGGGGAGGAACTGGGGACCATGGGGCCGTATCTTCCCTATGAGTTTGACTTCACTGCGCATGTCAGGGAAGGCAAGAACCAGATTGACGTGGCGATATCCGATTTGCAGCCCGACGCGACCGGGGCGGGGAAGGACGAGATTGCGCTTGGCGTGAACCCGGACTGGGAGGCGCACGGGGGAATCATCCGCGACGTTTATGTGGAATCCGGCCTGGGGCTTTTATCGACAACGTGCGCCTGGCGTACCAGCTTGCTGGCGGCTATACAGAGGCTTCGTGCCAGGGGAAGGTGTTCATCTCGTCTTCAGCCGGGGGCTCGGGGCACATTGCGCTGGTGCTGCGCAAACGGGAGACGGAAATCGCGCGGGTGGAGAAAGATATTCAGGTTTCAAGTGGGATAACCGCGGCGGAGGTAGAATTCAAAGTTTCTGTCCCGGACCTGTGGTCGCCCGAGGAGCCGAATCTTTACGAGTTGCGGGCGGAGTTGAAGACGGAGCAGGGCGAAGACGCTTGGAGTTGCCACACGGGTTTCCGCGATGTGAAGATTGTGGGCAATCACTTCGAGCTCAATGGCGAGCGCCTGGTCCTAAAGGGAGTGGGCCGCCACGACATGTGGAAGGGCCAGGGGTTCACACTGACGCGGGCGCAGATGGCGGAGGACATGCACCTGATCAAGGCCTTGGGCGCGAACTTCGTGCGCCTGGTGCACTACCCGCACCATCGCTACATTGTGGAAATGGCCGACGAGCTGGGGTTGCTGGTGACGGAAGAGCCCGGTTACTGGAACATGGACTTCCGCACCATGCCGCGGTCTACCATTGAGCTCGGGTACCAAATCATGGAGCGCACGATCCGGCGGGACTGGAACTCGCCCGCGATCTTCGCCTGGCTGCTGGGCAATGAGTGCATCCTGACCGCGGACTACCTGAAAGAAGGCAGGGAGCACTGCCGCAAACTCGACCCCATTGCCCGGCCGGTGTCGTTCGCCAACAACATGCCCAAGGAAGAAGCGAAGCCCATCTTCGATCAGGCGGGCATGGACTTTTACGATCAGCACATCTACACCTTTGACATCGACCAGTTCCGTAAAGAGGCCGATTACTTCGGCCCCAGCCGTCCCTTCACCGTTACCGAATGGGGGGCGCACCAATGGGGCCAATCCGACGTGGTCATGGAGCAGACGGTGGACCTGATCATGGACCTGGAGGCCGAGGGAAAGATCGCGGGGACGGCATTCTGGGAATGGGCGGACATGCCGCAGTTCGGCCGCGTGGAAATCGCCACGCTGAACGGCATTCTGCTCGAGGGCGTGGTGACGCAAGGGCGCGAGCCGCGTCCCGAGGTCTACCAGGCGCTGGCGCGCTTGTTCAGTGGTTATCGTCAGCCTGCCGTGGTGGGCTGCCCGCCCGTCATCCTTCCGCTGAAGTGGTCGCCGTCGGAGCCCGGAGCGAGCTTCCAGCCGGTGGAATTGCAGGCGCTGGTGGAGAGCACGGCGGGCGTGAAGGCCTGGGCGGATCTGGAATCCCGCCTCGCCGCCTACTGGCCCAAGGCGGACATGGCCGAGGACCAGTGGAAGCGCACGGGAAGCAAATTTGTGTTATGGTCGGGCTCTGACCTCGTGATTGGCGGGGTTCCCTTCCACTTGCCCTCCGTGGAAGGAACGGTGCGGCCCCTGATGTTGACGGCGGATGCGCCCGTAACCATCCCCATCGGCAGCGAGTGCGGACGCCTGCACATCCTGGGGCAAGTGACGTTCGGGGCGGGTTATCCGCTGCTGGGCAAGCGTGGGGATACGGTGGCCACCTACCGCCTGCGCTACGCCGACGGCAGGGAGAAGTCCCTGTCCGTGCGCAACGGCATGGAAGTGGCGGAGGCGAACCGCATCGCCGCGGCCACGCGCATCGAACCTATCGCCACCGACGCGCAGCCGGCGCTGAGATACGTGAAGGATATCGTACGCGAGCAGTACCAGGTGCTGCTGTGGAGCATCCCCGTCGATGGCGGAAAACTTGAGACACTGCACTGCGAGTCGAAAGCGGTGCACCACTCCTGGCCATCATCGCGATAACCGCCGAGCGGTAGCGCCCCGTCTTTGCGATATATTAACACCGTAATCGGGTCTATCGCCACCATCACGATTTCCGGGCTGGCCTTGAGAAGCTTCTTCAGCGGCCAAGTGTCGGCGTGGAACTGCATCTGGCGGCGCTCCATGACCTTGCCGTCTTCCTTGATCATGACCCGCTTAATAATCTTCACCGAGGCCGCCGGCAGAACCTCCTTGGAACCCTTTGTGTTCCTCGCGTCGTCGGGCCAATCACGCCCGGCGGCGGTGCGGGCATTGAGGTCAATCAAGACCAGGGATTTGCCTGAATCGGGTTGTCCCGAGAGCCACGTTATCTTGCCCGTCGGGATGCGCTCGTCCCACACCAGCCCGGCTTCTCCGTCTCGACGTGCAGCGCAAGCACGCCCGTCATCAGGCGCTGGATGCCCGCTTCTTGTGCCCGACTCGAATGCCGCGCAGTACGGATTAGTCCTGCTAGTCGCCAAGGGTTTACCAATATCGGTCGAATAGCCCAACTCACCACCGAAGATGGATTGGGAACGAAAAACGCCCTTCAGTGCTAGAATTCAGCCCGCCACAAGGCACTGGCCCCGTTGACGGCTAAGCAACGAGCTCATGCGATCTTGAGAACGCTCGAAGGAAGCATGATTCTCAGGACTTTTTTCAGGCGGTTAAATTGGGTTTCGCCGACCTGAAATCGAATCTGGACCGTTTTCGGTGGCTGACACATAATCTCCAAGCGGAAGAGGCCTCTCTCAAGCTCTGCTCCTCTTATCCTGAAATGCCGAGAAAGCGTTCGTAGATGGCTTTCAACATAGAGCCGCCCCTGATCGGGTGATTCCAATTGACGTTGGGCCAGAAAGTAACAGTCGTCACTGTCTTCGTCGTCCGCAAATGAGACCTGGAAACGCTCACCGCCAGTGGTTTACATGTCCGGCAGCCCGAGTAGCGCGGTGGTCCCGCCCGAGGCCCCGCCGCTGAATTTCCGCGAGCTGCGCACTAATCTCTACTTTGAGTTACTGTGATCGCGTTCTTCTTTGCTGCGCCTCGACGACTGCCTTCCATGTGGCGAGCACTCTGTTGAGGCTTCTGATCGCGACAGTGCGCTGGAATTGACTACCGAACGTCGCCCCGAATAGGAAAGGTCGATTTCAGCGCTAATCGCGTCCGCTCGCTTCGTTTTCCGCATACCTTCCGTTCGCTCGCAATTCGAAGGGGCAGGCCATTGCTAATCTCACGATCGGGTGAAGTCTCGCCCGTGAAGTTCGCACCTCCAGTTTCCCTACCTCTCCGCCCGTCCGCCATACCGGCCTCGATCTTTTGCGGACCATACAACCGCGCGCCGATGGCCCTAACCCAATCGGTCTTCAGCCCATAACACGGACAAATCTGCCTGTGGCAGATTCTGTTGCGTTCCGGGTCAGTTTGAACGTGGGCGACTTAGACCTGCAACGTTCTCGTTAAGCAGGTGCGGGTGACAGCGTGAAGGAAGATTTTGTTACAGTTTTGGTACAGCAACAGCAAGCGGTCCGGCGGGATAAGCGTAACCCATTGGCTTAAAAATACTTACAAATCCACGCCTGTAATCCAAACTCAGGACCACTTGCCTGCAGAGCAGGTACTTGGGTGAAGACTTAAGTACTTCAGTCGCAATTGATTACGAATTTCTCGTGGATATCCCGTGAGAATAAATGGCGAGATATTGATGGACCTTTTCGTTGCACAACTACTTATTTTTCAATTAGGTGGTACGCCCGGGGTGATTCGAACACCCGACCCCTTGCTTCGTAGGAGTGTGGCTGTAAAGCACTCAATCCAATATCCTCCTTTCCATCTCATTACACAATTTCGGGGATTCTGCTTTCGCTCGAAGCATATCCCTTTCAGGGTGAATAAACAGGGTTTTGGTACAGTTCTGTTACAGGCGTCGACATCCGCGGGAGGGTTCGGGACACCGGTGTCCACGTCCTGAGTGTCCAAGCCCATCGAGTCCTCGCTCGCCGCTGCCAAATGCAAGCACCTTCGACCGATGAACTAAGACAGGCTGGCCAGCTTTCGCCGTCGTTCGTTTCTGCAGAATCAGTTTTGCCGACTATCGGGCTTTCCCGTCGGCGAGTCAAGCAACTAAACTCCCTCCTGCTGATTTGGGAACAACGACAGCAGCACAAGCAGGAGGTCGCGTTCAATGCCAGGCCGTTCGTCTTGTGTGGACTCCCGCTCCGCCCCCTTCCGAAGGATCAGATGCTTTACAAACGTCGCAACGGAAGCTTTTTCCTACACATTGTCGCCCACCCTGACTTCGGCCTGCCCTTCGGCCAAGATCGTCTCATCCCCATCTGGGTAGCAACTCTCGCCCTCCGGCAAAAGAGCCGGACCGTTCACTTCCATAGTGCTGCGCAGATGCTCGAATTCTTTCGCTTTCCGAAAGACGGACGCTACTACCGGCGCATAATCCACGGCTTCGAGCGGATATTTGCCTCGACCATATTCTTCGGTACCGAAGATCAACCGGCCGGTGGCCACTTGCTTGACTGGGCCCGTTTTCACTTCTTCGATCGACTTCATCTCTGGTTCACGGAGGGTAACAACTCTGTTTCCGATTCCGAAGAGGGACACTCCAACACCATTACGCTTAGTGAAGCTTTTTACATGGAAATCGACCGGCACCGCATCCCGATGGAACGTGAGATCGTGATCGCCCTCGCCAACTCGCCGGGAGTTCTCGATTTCTATCTTTGGATAGCTTGGAGAAGCTGGGTCCTCAAATCCGGAACGGTTCGCGTACCGCTCTCTTCGCCAGGCGGCCTTAAGGAACAACTTGGATGTCACATCCATCCCGAGGACCGATTCCTCCGGCGCAAATTCAATCAGTGGTTATGCGTGATTCGTGCCCACTGGCCACAATGCCCCGCTCATATTTCCCCCGATGGGCAATGTCTCATTGTGTCGTCCCCCAGACACTGCCCAGCTCTACATCCCGCCAACCGCAGGTGAAACCGGTAAGCACTCGGCCAACACACGTGCTGTGCTGCGTTCACCGCCGACCATGGTGATTTACTGGGCGACCACGGCCTATGGTTCAAGGGCCTGTTTCATTATCGCGCCTGCGCCAACGTCCCCCTGATTTTCAAATGGGCCGGGAAGGTGCGGGCTGGCAAGGTTGTCGAAGAGAAGATATGGTGCAGTACATTGACCTCTTTCCGACGATTGCGCCTATGATACGTGTTAACATCCCCCAGGAGTTAGCGAACCAGGTGACTTCGTGAACCGCTGGCGTGACCCCGCCCTCGAATCCTTCAAGACGCAATTGAAGGACGAATTAATCGACCGTGTTGTCACGGCGCACGACCCGCTACCAGTGCAGGAAGTGGATTGGTGAAATCTCTCAAGCCCCCCACCGCAGACTTACCTTGAGCTTGGTACAGAAAAAGGCGACCGCACAAAACAGGAACTTACATTATGATTGGACCAAAGACCGGGGCAGTTCATCAGTAAGACGTCGTCAGCCTTATCACAGCTCGGAATGTTGAGGAGGACAAAAATGCAACCGTTGGATCACTCCCATCCCTCGGGGCGCACTCAAATGAGTCAGCGGCAAAGGCGTGGTACGCGTCACGGCACGCCCGTCCTGGGTGTGGCCTTTCACCGGCGGGATGCCCGTGCCACGGTAGTGGCGGCGCGCGGTACAGCGCGCTGGTGCCGGCGCGCTACGATTCTCCTGTTGCTTCTTCTCGGGACCCGGGTCGCCGCTTTCGCGCAGTCTTCGCCCATTCCATCCAGGCTGGAATTCGGCGCTCACACATTGAATCAACCCAGTGCCGCACTAAGCGCAACGTTTAGGAACGGCACTACGGTGCCGATTGGCGTGAGCACAGCGATTCGCGGAGAAGCCGCGGCGGATTACGCTGCCGGCGGCAATTGTCCCGCCGGTCCCGCCACTCTTGCGGCGGAAAAGAGCTGCACCATCAGCGTAATCTTCACGCCTTCGGCCGCGGGCTTACGCAGCGCGACGCTCACTATTTCAGATACCACCCACGAAGCGACACAAAGTTTTTCGTTGACCGGCACTGGCGTGTCTTCTCTGGGGATTGCAGCCGACGGCGGGAATTTCGGTATCGACACTGTGGGCCTCAATGCACACGAGGGTGGAAGGGTCCTAGAAGCAAGCGTTCCGGCAAAAGATTCCGCGCGGAGGCCTACGAGACCCGCCGTCAGCACGGGCAGCGGAATCCTGCCCGGCGGCCTGGCCCCGTCGAGCAGCACGGTCAGCGCGATTGGCCTGGTGTCAATTGTCGTTACGCCGCTGAACTCTTCGATTAGTGCAGGCGGCACGCAGCAATTCACCGCCACTGGTGTTTATAGCGACGGCGCCACCACCAACTTAACTTCGGCGGTAGGGTGGAGTTCCTCCACGCTCAGTGTGGCGGCCATTAACGGCGCGGGCCTGGCGACCGCTGCAGCCCAGGGCAGCACAGTGATTATGGCGAGCTACGCCGCGGTCAGCAGTCCGCCGACAGTCAAGGCAAATGCCGTTACCGTCGCCGCGCCGCCCATCGTGATCAGCGGTCCGAGCACTCTGAGTGGTTCGACCACGCTCACGGTAACGGCGCCGGACCTTGCTTCCATCGCCGTGACACCCGCGAACGCTTCGATCGCAATCGGCAGCGCGCAGCAATTCACTGCCACCGGAATGTACAGCAGCGGCACAACGCAAAACCTTACTGGCACCGGGACCTGGACGTCCTCCAACCCGGCCGTTGCGACAATCAATTCCGCCGGGCTTGCCAGCGCCCTCGCCGTCGGGCAAACCACCATCACCGCAACCTCGGGCGGAAACTCCGGCTCGACCGTCCTGACCATCACCGCCGGCTTCGCCCCAACCACCGGCAGCATGAACCCGGGACGCGCCTGGCATACCGCAACTTTGCTTGAAAACGGCAGCGTGCTGATCGCGGGAGGCGAGTCTGTTGCCAACGGTTCGGAGGCTGCAAACAATTACCTCTACAATCCAGTGACAGGATCTTTTGTCCTCACCGGCAACCTGAACGATCAGCGCTATCAGCACACCGCCACGCTGCTGCCGAACGGTACGGTGCTTCTGACCGGCGGTGAAAATTCCGGCCCGGTGGGGAGCGCGGAGATTTACTATCCCGAAACGGCGAGCTTCTCCTACACCGCTGGCTCCCTTCTCCAGCCGCGCTACGAGCACACCGCCACGCTGCTTCCCAACGGCCAGGTGCTGATTGCGGCCGGCGCCAACGGCTGCTGCGGCAATCCCATCAACTACGCCGAGCTGTATAACCCCGCCACCGGGACCTTTGCCTACACCACGAACGCGAGCACCGGCGCCCAGACTGTGCTGAACACCGCGCGCTTGGGCCACACGGCAACGCTTCTGCCCAACGGTATGGTTCTGATTGTGGGGGGCAACACCGCCAACAACGGTCAAACGCCAACCGCGGCTGCAGAGCTCTTCAATCCGTCGACCGGAGTTTTCACCAACACCGGCTCACTCAATACCGCGCGCTACAACCACACGGCCACGCTGTTGAATAGCGGCATGGTCTTGATTGCAGGCGGCTATGGATGCAGCGGGAACGGCTGCACTCCCGCTGCTCTTAACAGCGCGGAGATTTACGACCCCAACAGCGGGACATTTACCAACACAGGGACGATGGATGCGCCGCGATTCCAGCATACCGCCACGCTTCTTCCCAACGGCACGGTCTTGCTGGTCGGTGGCACCGGCGCAACAAATGAGACTGAGGAGTTGTACGATCCTGCCACCGCGACATTCGATACCACCGCCGGACTGGCCAATGGGGTCTTCAGCGCCACGGCGACGCTCCTGAATAACGGTCAAGTCTTCATCACGGGAGGAGAAACCGCCAGTAATGTCATGCTCGGAACCGCCGAGATCTACAGTCCTGCCACACTCACGCCCCCCAATCTCGTCTCCATCGCGCTTGCCCCAACCAACCCTTCCATTCCTCTCGGTGGGTCGATGCAATTCACCGCCACCGGCACGTTTAGCGACGGCGCCAGCGAGCAGCTTGCCGCCGTCAACTGGACTTCCTCCAACCCCGGCGCGGTGAGCGTAAGCAATGACGCAACCAACGCGGGCACAGCCTTTGCGATAACGGGAAGCTCCGCCGTCATTTCCGCCTGTGCGGGCCCTATCTGCGGCTCGACATCCGTCAAAGTGGGTCCGGCGCTGGTTTCCATTTCCATCAGCCCGGCTGTCACCACCATCCCCATTGGCGCCGTGGCGCAATTCACCGCCACCGGCAATTACAGCGACGGCAGCACGCGAAATCTGACGGCCGCGGTCGCGTGGAACTCCTCGAACACGTCCGCGGCAACGGTTAGCAACAGCAGCGGGTCTCAGGGTCTGGCGTCGCCGGTATGCGGCGGCGTATCGACTGCGTGTACCGGTACGACTACGATTAGCGCGACCTTCGGCACAATTATGGGCTCCGCCGCCCTGACCGTCGAAACGGACGTCGCTTACGCCGGTACGCTGGTTACGCACCGCAGCCAGCACACCGCCACTCTGCTCAACAACGGATTGGTGCTCCTGGCCGGGGGTTGCCAGGCGGACAACGTGTGCCCGCTCGCCGCCGCGGAACTCTACAATCCCGCCACCGGCACATTCACCTCCACCGGAAGCCTGAACACGGCGCGATACGAGCATACCGCCACACTCCTGCCCAACGGCACGGTACTGATTGCCGGAGGTTGTGTCGGCACGTATTGCACGCCGACGGCGAGCGCGGAGCTGTACAACCCCGCCACGGGGATTTTTACGCCGACGGGCAGTCTGAACACCGCCCGCAACGCCCACACCGCTACGTTGCTGCCCGATGGCCAAGTGCTGATTGCCGGCGGCGGAGGCTGTTACTACAGCACCAGCAACTGCCCATTACAAAGCGCGGAACTCTACAATCCCGCCACCGGAACCTTCGTATACACCACAGGCTACAACGGCAATCCGCTGGTGGGCGGCACGCTGGTCCAAAGCACGATGACCGTCACGCGCGTCGGGCACACCGCCACGCTGCTGCCCAATGGCCTGGTCGTGATTGCAGGGGGCTACGTCGGTTCGAGCGACATCACCAACTCCGCCGAGGTGTACTGTACCGTCAACGTGGGCCCCTGCAGCACCTCTTATTTCCTCGGAACTTTTCAATCCATCCGTGGCATGAATTCGGCGCGCGCCGATCACACAGCCACCATGCTGAACGACGGTCTGGTGCTGATGGCCGGGGGCACAAACGGCTCGAGCACCGTCGGGGAAGCCGAATTGCTCAACCCCACATCCCTCACCTTCTCGGAAACCGGCACCCTGAACGAGCCGCGCGCCGGTCAGACCGCCACCCTGCTCAACAACGGGCAGGTGCTGATTTCCGGAGGGGGCGTCGCGCTTTGCTGCGCTTACAACAATTACGGCAATCAGGAGCTATACAATCCCCTCACCGGAACGTTTGCCGCTACCGGCCAACTGAATACCCAGATCGCGGAGGATACGGCGACGCTGCTCTCCAACGGCAGCGTGCTCATTGCAGGCGGGAATACCACCGCGGGTGGAAACTCGGACGTCCTGCAAGCCGAGCTTTACACTCCTGCGACGCTCACGCCACCCAATCTGGTGTCAATCACCGTCACGCCGGCCACGTTCGCGCTGCCTCTGAACTCTGCCCAGTCGTTTGTCGCCACGGGCACGTTCTCAGACGGCAGCACCGAGCAGCTTGCCGAGGTCGTTTGGACTTCGTCCAACCCCGGCGTGGTGAGCATCACGAACGATGCAAGCGATCCGGGCGCGGGCTTTGCCCTTGGTTCCGGCGCGGCCACGCTTACCGCCTGCGCGGGCTCGGTCTGCGGCTCGGCCGCGGTCACCGTGGCCCCGCAAGTGCTTTCCATTTCCGTTTCGCCTTCCAGCGACACGCTGCCCGTGGGCTCGCAGGTTCAGTTCTATGCCTCCGGGGTTTACAGCGACGGCACAACCCGTGACGTAACTTCGCTTGCCTTGTGGAGTTCGTCGGTGTCCTCCTTCGCCACCATCAGCCCGCAGGGTGTCGCTACGGGGTTGAGCGGCGGCAGTACGACGATTACGGCGGCGCTGGGCCCCGTGCAGGGCTCAGCATCTCTTAATGTCGCGGCAGCCGTAATCGGGCAGACGGCAACAGCGGACAATATGAGCTTTGGGCGCGTCGGGCACACCTCCACGATGCTGAATCTCGGCCAGGTGCTCGTGGCGGGCGGGTATGACGCCACCGGCTACGTCGCCCAGGCGGAACTCTACACTTCCAACAACTCCTCCACCCCGAACACCGGCAGCTTCAGTATTGCCGGAGTCGGAAGCCTGAACACTCCGCGCTACGGCCACACGGCCACGCTGCTGGATAATGGCCAGGTTCTGATCGCCGGCGGATTCGCCAACGGCTACGCCCTGGGCAGCGCCGAACTTTACATTCCTTCCACTGAGACCTTTGCGTACACCAACGCAGGCCCGGCCGCCGGCCTGAATACTCCGCGCTACGCCCACACCGCCACCATGCTGCCCAACGGACTGGTGCTGATCGCGGGCGGCATTGATTCCACCGGCTACCCCACCGCCACGGCCGAGCTCTACGACCGCACGACGCAAACTTTTACGCCCACAGGCAGCATGACCTTGCCGCGCTTCTGGCACACCGCCACGCTGCTCCCCAACGGCCTGGTGTTGATCGCGGGCGGCAGCGACGAGCTCAACGACCCCATTTCTACGGCCGAAATCTACAACCCCAACACGGGTGTATTTACCCCTGCCGGGGCCCTCAACACCGCGCGCTTTCTGCACACCGCCACACTGCTGAACAATGGTTTGGTCTTGCTCGCGGGAGGATTTGGCGCGCCCGGCTTCCTGAACAGCGCGGAGGTCTACAACTTCGCCACCGGAACATTCCGCCCCACCGGCAATTTGAACATCGCGCGGGATGGGCACACGGCGACGCTGCTCTCCAGCGGTTCAGTGCTGGTAGCGGGCGGGCAAAACCAAGACTACCTTTCGAGCGAAGAGGTTTTCGATCCCAATAGCGAGACCTTTGCCCTCTCCGTCAATCTGCCCGTGGCTGTGTCCGGCGCCACCGCCACGCTGCTCGCGGACGGCAGCGGAGATGTGCTGATCGCCGGTGGCTTGGGCGATGGTGGGTACTTCGATACGGCTTCACTCTACGAACCGGCCACCCTCACGCCCCCGGGCCTTATTTCATTCAACATCGTTCCGGCGCTCGTCGACACGGTGACGGTCGGCATGTCGCTCCAGAACACCCTGCGATTTTCCGTTGAAGGTATTTTCGCTGACGGCAGCACGGAACTGCTCCACGCGGTCACCTGGAACTCGCTCAATACCAGTCTGCTCCGCATCAGCAACGATGCCGGTAATCCTGGAGCGAGCCTGGATATCTCAGGCGCGCCCAGCGCCAGCGTCGTCTCGATTACCGCCACCGTCGGAGGTATCACGAATTTCACTTCGGTCAACTTGCGCTCTTCCGGCTTTGTTCCGGCCACGAACCAGACGGGCAATCCGGTAATCCTCAATACTGCCCGGGAACAGCACACGGCGACGCTGCTGAATAACGGCATGGTTCTGGTGGCGGGCGGCACGGGCGTGAGTGGCAATTCTCTGAACGCTGCGGAACTGTACAATCCTGCGACGGGCGCCTTCACGGAGACCGGCAGCATGAACAGCGCGCGTTCCAGTCACACGGCCACGCTGCTCAGCAACGGCATGGTGCTGATGGCGGCAGCGGCGACACCACCGCGGAGTTGTACAATCCCGCCACGGGAACCTTCACGTACACCGCCGGACCCATGCAGGCCGCGCGCTACGGTCACACGGCGACGCTGCTGAACAACGGCTTGGTTCTGATCGCGGGTGGTTGCTGTGGCACGCCGACAGAAGTGAGTGCGGAGTTGTACAACCCGGCTTCGGGGACATTTACCCTGACCGGCAGCCTGAACGATGGGCGCATGTACCATTCGGCCACCCTGCTGAACAATGGCCTGGTGTTGGTTGCGGGGGGCTTCGACGTATCGGCGGGTACCGTTGGCGCCACCATCTCGGAGTTGTATAACCCCGCTACCGGGACCTTTACTCTCACCGGCAGCCTGAACGAGGGACGCTACGGCCACACGGCCACGCTGCTGAACAACGGCCTGGTGCTGGTGGCAGGCGGCTTCAACTTCAACGTCGGTCTGCTATCCACTGCGGAGCTGTTTAATCCCGCGACGGGTGTTTTCACCTACACGGTCGGCGGCTCCAATGGCAATGGCCTGATGACCGCGCGCGCCGCTCACACGGCGACTCTGCTGAATAACGGGATGGTGCTGATTGCCGGTGGAACTTATCTTATCGCCTCGTTGAACGGCAATCTTTATTTCGACGGAGTCGGATACGATTCAACCAACACTGCGGAGTTGTTCAATCCTGCTACCGGAACATTTTCCTACACCAGCAACCCGGGTACGGGAACGCAGACGACTCTCAACACGTCGCGCATGACCCACACGGCGACGCTGCTGAATAACGGCATGGTGCTGCTCGCAGGAGGCATGACGGGCAACAACGTGCTGAACGGAACGGGAGCCACAGCCAGCGCGGAGTTGTATTGATGAAAGGCTGCAGAAGCGCCAACCTGGGGCTGGCTGCGCGTTCGTAGCTGTAGCCGCGAGCCTGCCTCAAGCGGCTATCAACTCATTCCTGACGAATCGAGGTCGCATGGAGAGCCCGCTTTAGCCGAATCGTGAACTAACACGGAGTTCGGGCTGTCGTCTTCCCCGTCAATTTTCTAGCCAACTCCAAACCGCTGACTATCATCATCTTCTGATGTTGACCTCGACGAGGGACCGGAACGATCTCGCAAGAAGAACCACGGAACACGACGTGCCGGTCCGCGCTACGGTTCGGCGGGCTTGCCGCTTCCACGCAGGAGAATCGTCTGCGTGCTGTCGGGCATGCCCTCATTGATCACCAACGTGCCGCGGCGCGGGCCCGCAGCAGTTGGCTTGAAGCTGACGCGGATCGTGCAGGAGCCGCCTGCCGCCACGCTCTCACCGCAATCGTTGGTTTGGGAGAAATCGTCGCTCGCGGTGATGCTGGAAATCGCCAGCGGCGTGTTAGTGGAATTGGTGAGTGTAATCGTCTGTGCGCTGCTGCTGGCTCCCAGGGTCAGAGCCGGGAAAGTGAGCGCCGATGCAGAGAATCTCGCACCGGGTGCGACAGTGGTCACGGCTGTAACCGGTGCAGCCGGCGAAAGAGCAGGGTGTGAGGGCAGAACCGGGCGGCCGGGTCCAACTCTGGGAACTGCAACGCCTCTACCCGACGATGTGGGCGGATTCCCAGGTTCGCCGGGCTCGACAGTGCCCGGGGGCAAAGGCAGAACGGGATGAATCGGCCCCGAGGTCAAGGTCACACCGGTCCCGCTCAGCGTCACGATCTGCGGGCTGCCGGGGCCATTATCGAAAATGCTCAGCGTGCCGGTGGCCGTTCCAGTCCCTCGTGGTGTGAAGGTGACCGAAATAGCGCAGCTCGCGTTGCCTTTCAGGCTGCTTCCGCAAGTGGTTGTGCTGGTCTCGACCGAGAAACTTCCAGCGACCGATGTCCCGGAAATTGCCAGCGCGGCGCTTCCCACGTTGTTCAGAGTCACAGTCTGTGCTGAGCTGGTGTTATTCACGGGCACTTCGCCAAAGTTAATGATGATGGGAACCAACATCAGTGATTGGTCGCTCACCGTGATCGTTTCAGTGACGTTGGGAATGGTCGCCGTCGCCATCGGGGACGCGGGTGGGGCAGTAACGCCTCCACCGCCGGTCAGCGCAATGGATTGCGTGTAACTCGGGCTCGAACCCATAGTGGCCAAATTACTCAGTGGGGCATTGTCGGTAAAGACCAGTGCGCCCGCGTCGATCAGTGGAGCTGACCCGGTATAGGTTATCGTCACCGTGCAATAGCTGCCGGTGGAGAGGTTCGCGGAGGAGGCACCCATTGCCGTAGCGCCGTTCCAGCACTCAAAGAATGAAATGCTGAATGGTCCCGAGAGAGCCACCGAATTCAGCGTCAATGACCCTTGCCCCATACTGACGATAGCCACTGTCTGCTGGCTTCCACCCTGCGAATTGAATCCCAAGGGGCTGCCGAGCGTGAAATAGGCAACAGGCTCGGCCAGGCTGATCGCTGAAGGAACGGTAAAGGGGGTCACGGTGGGCGTGTCAGTTACCGTGATGGTCTCCTGGTCCGGCGGGCCGGAGGAAATCGTCAGATTCACTGCCGAACCCGGGCTCACCAGCGTCCCGGCGGCGGGACTCTCGCTGATCACCTCGCCGGCGGGAACCGTGGCGCTGCTCTCGATGGTGACGGTACCCACGGTCAGTCCCTCATTCGTGATGGCGCTTGCCGCCGCCGATTCCGAATCGCCCACCACGTTGGGAATCATAATCTGGGTCACGCCGGAGGTTCCCATGCCGCTCAACCCCACGCTCTGCGGAGCGCCGGAAACATTATCGGCGAAATTCAGCGAGGCGGATTCAGTCGTAGTGAGGCTGGGCGTAAACGCTACCCCCACCGTGCAAGTGTTGTTTGGCGCGACCCAGCCGATCGTCTGGCTCGTGCACAGATTCCCAATCAGGCTGAAATCGGCAGCGTTCGTCCCGGAGATCGATACCGTACCGAGGACCAGATTTGTGTTGCCGGTGTTCGTCACCGTGACTGTCTGCACCTGGCTCTGTGTTCCTTCCGCCACGCTGCTGAAGTTAAGGCTGGTGGGTGAAAACGTGATCGCCGGCGCTGACGGCACCACTGGGGCTCCCGTGGTATTCAGCCAAACCTCTGAAGGTGACCCGCTGGTAGCGTAAGCGGCGAACTGGCCGGTACCGTCCAGAGCGGCGCCCGAGACGGTGGTCTGGCCACTCGAGAGCGCTGAAATTACACCCAGCAATCCGGGAGTGCAGGCGGGCGTCGAGGTGACGGGCTGGCCGTAAGAAAGGCAGGCGTCGTAGGCATAGAGCGCGGGCTCCGGGGCATTCGCGGCAAGCTGCGCATAGGAAATAAAAGAAATAATGCGACCATCAGCCGAGATCTGCGGGAAGAAGCTGTCGCCGCTGGGGGTCGTGCCTCCGGGTGCTGAGGATAGCAATATCGTTGTGCCGGGATTGGCAACCCCATTGCCGCCGCCGGCGCACCCGGAAACGGGTTGGCCATAGATTTGGCAGGTGTCGCGCAAATAGATTTCAAGGGGGTACGTCCCGTTGCCATTGACAGGCTGCGGCAAATTGGTCGCGGCGGATGCAAAGGCCACGTAGCGCCCACCCGCAGATACGGCGATATCGAATAAAGTTGCGCCGTCCAGGAAATAACCTGCCCCGCTGGCCCCGCCCGAACCGAACGTCCCAAGGTTGTCAGGTGAAGAAATCAGAATGGTCCTGGCAGTACACGGAGTGCCCTGGGGTGCGCCCACGCACGTGTCGCGAAGGTACAATTGATCATAATAAGCATTGCTGACCGCCAGTCCGCCCCCCGTGAGGTCGTTCCACGGTGACGCGAAAGCCGCGAATCGTCCATCGGGACTAATGACGGGCGGCTCGAGTTCGATGCCTTCGTCAGGATTGGTGCCGTCCGCGTTGCCGTTGTTGTCCTGGGAAACAAGCAGCGTTGCCGGCGTGCCCATTGGTGTCCCGTAGCTGAATCCCGTGATGTTAAGGTATGCCTGCCAACTCGTGTCACCCGAACCTCGATTTACCGCCTCGGTGTCGGACGCGAACCCGAAGTACTCTGCG